>VGAH01000023.1 GCA_016870945.1 Actinomycetota bacterium
CAAGAAAGCATGGTGAACCGTCTGGGTCTCGAGAGATCGACTCAACGGGCCAGTGACATGTTCTTGTCCGATTAGTTCACTAAAAGATGCCGGTCGATATCGACGGTAAAGTGCCAAAGTCATTCTGTGAGCGTATCTACGTCTAAGCCCAAGCGAGGTGCGAGCGTGCGCGTTGGTGTTGTGGGCGGCTGTGGGCATGTCGGGTTGCCGCTGGGTATTGCGCTAGCCAACGCGGGGGCCGAGACGGTGGCGATAGATACGAATCAATCGAGTGTCGATTCGGTTAACGCTGGCCAGATTCCATTTATGGAGCGCGACGGCGCGAGTCACCTTGCCAAGGCTTTGAGCTCCCGCAAATTTCGTGCGACCACCGACCCAGCCGTTCTGAAGGAATGTGACGCGGTGGTTCTCGTCATCGGCACGCCAGTCGACGAGCACTCCAACCCGGATCCAGACGCTGTGATTCGAGTCCTGTCTTCATTTGAACCCCACCTTCGCTCGGGGCAATTGTTGGTCCTGCGGTCAACGGTGTTTCCCGGAGTTACTAGTCGAATTGAGAAGTGGGTGGCAGAGCATGAGCTGGCTATCGAAGTGAGCTTTTGCCCTGAACGAATCGCAGAAGGCCATGCATTTGAGGAATTAACTTCGTTACCACAATTGATAGGGACGAGGTCTGATGCTGCATGGGAAAGGTCAAGGGAACTCTTTTCTCTTCTTACCTCGAACACAGTGAGGTTGTTGCCTGAAGAGGCAGAATTGGTAAAGCTTTTTACGAATTCATGGCGCTATTTGAAGTTCGCGGCTGCAAATCAGTTCTACATGATGGCCAACGATTTAGGTGTGGACTTCGATCGCGTTCATGCTGCGATGACTAAGGACTACCCACGGGCCGCAGATGTGCCGCGGGCCGGGTTAGCTGCGGGCCCTTGTCTGTTGAAAGACACCATGCAACTTGATTCCTTGACCGGGGGATCTTTTCTTTTGGGTCAGTCTGCGATGAAGGTAAATGAATCAATGCCTGACTATCTAGTTAGAGCAGCTCGTCAAACTTTTCCGCTCTCTGAAATGACTGTAGGTATTCTCGGGATGGCCTTCAAGGCAGACATTGATGATCCACGGGACAGCCTTAGCTACAAACTGCGTAAGTTATTGAGATTTGAGGCAAAGAACGTTTTGGCAAGTGACCCTTATGTAGAAGACTCGCGCCTGATAGACCAGGCTGAACTACTTAGAGAATCCGATTTGATATTTATTGGTGCACCTCATACCGCGTATCGCGAATTGACTTTTGTGCAGCCGGTGATAGATATCTGGGGCTTATTACATGTCAAGTAGAACACGTAAGGTTCGGCCCTCTTTGTTCGCGGCGAGTTGATCTAGTGCCACGTGTCTCTGTTGTAATCCCCGCTAAGAACGAGGATTCGAATATTGACCCGGTGTTGCGTCGAATTAGTGAGGACGTAACTCTTGATTTTGAATGCTTGATAGTTGTCGATGATGAAAAGGATTCAACCGCAACTTTCTTAGACGAAAACTGGGGTAACGACGGACGATTTCGTATTGTGGTAAATCACGGTGAACGAGGCCCGAGTTGGGCGATTCGCGCTGGAATCGATTCTGCTCAATCGCCCGTAGTTGTTGTAACCATGGCCGACGGCAGCGACGACCCGCGGGCAATTGATTTACTCACAAAATTAGTTGAACGGGGCGTCGTGGTTGCAGCTGCGTCGCGCTACATGCCGGGCGGCCAGCAGGTAGGGGCCTCGGGTCTCAAGGGCCGAATGTCTCGTTGGGCAGGTAAGTCGCTGGCTGCTTTTGCAAAAGTTGGCACTAAGGACGCTACCAATTCATTTAAGGCCTACGACGTGTCATTTGTTCGAGAAGTGGGAATTGAGAGCAGGCATGGCTTTGAGATAGGCCTTGAGCTAACGGCTAAAGCGCATCGTTTAGGAAAGCCCGTGGCAGAAATCCCGACGATTTGGTTGGAAAGAGATGTAGGCAAGTCGAACTTCAAACTAAAAGAGTGGCTGCCTCACTACTTGGCTTGGTACGCATTGGCATTTGGACGCCCGTTAGAGCCAGCAGAGCTTGCCAAACAAACAGCAAAATGGCAGCGCCGTAAGTCTCGATTCGTGAAGGATTCCTCGTGAAGCGCGTTGTCATCACGGGTGCGAGCGGCTTCATTGGTGGCTATGTCGTAGAAGCATTGCTTGAGGCTGGCTATCACGTTTTAGGAATAGACAACTTCAGCAAGTACGGCCCTGTCAGCCACTCCTACGACTCGCATCCGAATTATCAGTTTCTCGAAGGTGATTGTTGTGATGTCAATTTCATGGTTAACACTCTTGACGGGGCAAATCACTTAATTGCGGGGGCCGCGATGATTGGTGGGATCCCCTATTTTCATACATACGCTTACGACCTACTAGCAACCAATGAACGAATAATTGCCTCGACATGTGATGCGGCCATTAAGGCTTTTCAGTCGGGCAGCCTCGAGAAGGTCACTTATATGTCGTCGTCAATGGTTTTTGAATCGACTAATCGATGGCCCTCAGTCGAAGGCGACGAGCTGGCCGTACCGCCGCCGGCCTCGTCCTATGGATTTCAAAAACTCGCAGTGGAGTATTTCGCTCGCTCTGCGCATTTGCAGCACCAGATCCCGTACACCATCTTGCGGCCATTCAATTGTGTAGGAATTGGTGAGAGGCGTGCGCTAGGTGACGTGGAGGTCAAGTCAGGAAATGTGACATTGGCGATGAGTCATGTTGTTCCTGATTTGGTTCAAAAGGTTCTTAAAGGTCAGAATCCCCTGAGGATTCTTGGTGATGGTCAGCAGGTGCGTTGCTATACCTACGGCGGCGACCTAGCTCGAGGAATTGTGTTGTCGTTAGATCACTCCGGTGCGCTAAACGAGGACTTCAATCTTTCAACTGCCACACCCACAACGGTTATCGAGTTAGCCGAATTGATCTGGAAGAAAGTCCACGGAAGTGAAAGTGAACTTGAGGTCGAATTTGAAGATCCATTTACCTACGATGTTCAAAAGCGAATACCAAGTGTCGAGAAGGCTGAGCGAGTGCTTGGTTTCACTGCCACAACGCCTTTGACGGTCGTCTTGGACGAAGTAATTCCCTGGGTGCGGGAAGCAATCGCTGATGGAACGATCTAAGGGGGTTTGGCTAGCCGCTGGTGTAGTTCTGGTTGGCGCCGGCTTGGCTGGCATTGATCATCGGTTTGGCGCTGTTTTGGTATTGGCAGCTTTACTGGCTGGTTGGATTTGGAATCCCCTGCAAGGCCCCGCTTGGGAGAGATTCGCGGGGGTCTTAGTTCTACAAATGGCGCTGTTGGTTCCGCTTGGGCTGTTTGGCAGGTGGCTGACATGGCCACTCATTTGGATGGCTTTGGTCTTGCTGCTGGGCGGTGTTGTTGTTTTTGGTGTCGCCGTAGGTCTTGGTAGCGGTTCGGCGGCGCAGGTAAATCAGTTGGACTCTTGGTGGGTAACTCGCGTTGGCCAACTCGGCGTCGTCGCTTTGCCCACGCTGGCCGTCGGCTTGCCCTATCTCACTCGAGACATCGCAGGTCATCTTTGGTTGTTTAGTCGCGGGTTCGATAACAGCGCGCATTTCAATGTCACGAGCGCGATCGCAAAAACGGGGGCTTGGCCGTGGGGTGAAAGGTTCGCTGATGTTTCTGGCCAACTGATTTTTGCGCCAGCTTTACCTCAGCAGATTTGGGCGTTTACTGCTCGCGTCCTTTCTCTTGGTGGTTTGCCACCAGGTGATCTCTTGGTTACAGGTTTTGCGTTTGGGCAGGTCGCCGCTTATGCCTTGCTTGCATTTTCGGTACTACTGGTGTTTCGACAGTTGTTGGTCTTTGTTGCTTCGCAACGGGCTCAACTTGTTGGCTTGGGGTTGTTAATTGTGCTACTGACCTTCAGCTCAACCTTTAGTTTGATTACAAGTGGGTTCGGTAACTATGCGACCGGAATCGCCGGTGTGCTTTTTGCTTTAACAGGTGGCCTAATGCTTTGGCAAGAACAGAGGGCGCTTTCTTTGTCGCTGGTTGTTGGCGGTGCGGTGGTAGCCGGTGCCTCTTACGCACCACTGACGCTAATTGGGCTTGCCATTGCGGTGCTTGCTGTTTTGCGCCTGGGCAACCGCAATCACTGGTTGCTTTACGCAATTGTCGGGGCAGCGGCCTTGATGGGCGTTTTGTTGTTTTCATCGAATTTCTATCCTCTAGAAGCACTTGCTGAGACTGGTGGAATTGTTGCCATCCCAGTGTTTTCTATCGGCCTATTGCTAGTTGGGTCCCTGGCATTTTTGATTTTTGCCTACAGGTCGAACAAAAAACCAAAAGAAAGAATTAACAATCTAATTTGGTTCTCGAGCGTCAGTCTGGGGGTCGCAACCTTTATAACCGGGGGCGCCGCGCTGTATTCAATCGCGCAAGTAGGAAGCGTGTCTTACTACGCAATCAAGTTTGAATACCTGTTACTGGTTTTGCTATTGCCGTTTTTTGTAGCCGGAGCAACGTGGGTTTTCTCGAAATTTCAATTCACCAACTGGATATTCGTGCCCGCATCACTAGTTGTGTTGTTGATTGCGGGCAACCTATTCGGCTACTCGTTACCAGTTGGTCAGCGTGCTTTCTTGGCAACCGGGTTACCGCCTAACTACATCTCGCCCGGTCTGGGGTGGCTGCAGCTAGCTGACGACCCCCATAGCTACCCAGGATTCCCAGGCAACCTGATAGCGAAGGCTGGACAGCTGCCAGCAGAAGGTGTTGTGGTCGTCTGGAATCCACCTGATTTGGCAGAAACCCAAGAACGCGACGCCCAGGTGTATGCCAACAGCATGCGCTACACGGGTAACACTTGGGTCTGGTCACTTGCAGATATGTTGTTAGGAACCGAATGGGGGGACGAGGCTTTGGAGCAGCTTTGGAACTGGCGCTGGTCAAATTGGACGAAGTCGGTCACCATCTATGTTCCAGACGATGCTGAGGCGCAGCGCATTCGAGATCGTCTGCCAGAGTTCGTTACCAATGTTGAGGGTGGTATCGCCGGATGCGTTGCAGAACGAACATGCTTGACTGAGATAAGAGTTCTTGGTTAGCGGGATGTGGTTTAGGCGGGGTGTGGCGCAGCTTGGTAGCGCGCTTCGTTCGGGACGAAGAGGTCGTGGGTTCGAATCCCGCCACCCCGACTGCGTAAAGGGCAGTAGTTGAGTAGCGATTCAATCGAGGTCAGCGTTGTTATTCCCGTTTACCGGGGGGCAGCGACCCTCGATGCGCTCGTTACCGAGATCGCGCCAATGGTTGCGGGCACGGCAACACCGATAGGACGCAAATTTCGCGTTGGCGAGGTAATACTCGTTTGGGACAACGGCCCCGACGAATCAGATCGCCTCATTCGCGACCTTGCAGCCAAGCATGACTGGGTTCGCCCCGTTTGGCTATCAAAAAACTTCGGTCAGCACGCCGCCACCCTCGCCGGAATTGCCACATCGGGCGGTAAATGGATCATTACCTTGGACGAGGACGGTCAGCACGACCCAGAGGACATCGGCAGACTTCTCGACACCGCCTACCGAGACCGCGCGCAACTTGTTTATGCCGAAGCGACGAACAAGGCCCCACACTCGTTCTTTAGAAACCTAAGCTCGGCTTGGGCCCGCTGGGTCTTCACCCATGTGTTGACAGACGGGAACTTCTCGACATTTTCAAGTTACCGCTGCGCGCTGGGCGAAGTTGCCAGAAGTGTCGCTGCGTTTACCGGCCCAGGTGTGTACTTAGACGTTGCTCTTTCATGGGTCGTGGCGCGATGCGCGGTATGCCCCGTCCAACTTCGTGCTGAGGGGCGCCCACCGAGGGGTTATTCGTATTCAAGATTGACCGGCCATTTCGGCAGACTCGTCATTTCTTCTGGCACAAAACCTTTACGCGTTGTTGGCTTGCTCGGAATTTTTGCCGCAATCGTTGGCTTGGCGCTCGCGGTGTACGTGATTGTCGGCCGTTTCAACGATGAAGTTGCTGTAGCGGGGTGGACTTCAGTGACGGTAGCCGTTCTGGTAATCGGTGGCGCAATTTTGTTTACCCTCGGTGTTATCGCCGAATACTTGGGTGTTTCGGTCAAAATGGCGATGGGCACGCCTCTTTATTCACTAACTAGTGACCCGGCCAAAGTTTTTGATGAATGAGCAAATGGCTTTGGGTTCAAGCAACTACGTCATGTGGGTGGTTGGCCGCGGCTTAATCGGCTCACCCATACATTCGGCTGCAGAGCACGCGTTCTCTTCGTCGAAAATAAATTGGCAAGCAGCAAGCCTCAATGATCAATTCCAGTCGGACGCACAACGGTTTCGTGAATTCGCAGGTGACCGGCCTTGGGCAGTCGTCTGGTCAGCTGGACGAGGTGTCGTCGGCACGTCAGCCACTGAGCTCGCAAACGAAAGTCAAGCCTTGATGGCATTCTTAACTGCTATTGCAAAACACAAGTCATCTGGCCGCGGTTTGGTCGTAGGAATTTCTTCAGCGGGGGCCATCTACGCAAAAAGCACCAACCCGCCATTTGATGAAGAAACAGAGCCTGCACCTGCTTCCGATTACGGCGAAGCAAAACTTGAGCAAGAACAAATAATTGCTTCGAACGCCAAGAACCTCGGTGCCAGTTCGCTCATCTTGCGAACAGCAAATGTTTACGGCTGCGGACAAGATATGCAAAAAGCACAAGGCCTTATCTCACACCTTTGTCGAACCGCGACAACGCGACAGTCAACGAATTTGTACGTTTCCCCGGACACGATGCGCCACTACATCTACAACCTTGATTTGGCTCAGCTGGTACATGGGGCAATTTCGCGCACCTTAGGCAAATCAAGCCCAGACCACATCGTGAAAATCGCTGCAACCGATCAATCAGTAACAGTTGGTGAGTTGGTGAGCTTGGTTCAGAGGGTCAGCAAGGTGCCAATGCGTGTTGGCTTCGGTAGCGACTCGCGCGCATCGGCGCAGGCCCGCGACTTGCGACTGCGTTCACGCGTCTGGCCTGAACTTGACGACTGCCTTGACAGCCCTTTAGTTGTCGGTGTGAAGAATGTTCTCGATTCATTTCGCTTCCCTGCAGCCCTCGCCGCTTAAGCACTAGAAGCAAATGCGGGTCACCGTCTGTATTCCGGCGTATCAATCTGCGGGCTTCTTAAGCGAGACTCTTAAGTCACTCCAAGATCAAACCTTCACCGATTGGCAGTGTCACGTAGTTGACGATGCTTCGAAAGACTTAACGATCGCCGTTGCCGAGCGGTTTGCCTCTGCTGACTCGCGTTTCCAGGTGCGCCAGAACCCCACTCGTCTCGGTGCTGCCGGAAATTGGAACGAATCCATCAAGGGCGTCGATACCGAATACGTAAAACTGCTTTGCTCTGACGACGTTTTGGCACCAACCGCATTGGCCCGTGGCGTCGAGGCCCTCGATCGCAACGCTCGGGCAACTTATGCAGCAGGCAAACGCGACGTGATTGACGACGAAGGACGAATTCTTTGGCGAGGACGGGGTCTTTGGCGCCACGCGAAATCTGTCACCGGGGCAGAGGCGATGAGGCGGTTCGTGCGCACCGGTGTGAACTTTTTTGGCGAACCATCGTTTGGGCTTTACCGCACTACTGCTCTGCAAAAGGCCGGAGGCTTTGACCCGACCTGGAGCTATTTGATCGATGTGGCTTCGTATCGCGACGTTCTGCAGCAGGGCGACTTTGTGCCTGTAAACGAGACCCTCGGCGCTTTTCGTGTGAGAAATTCGTCATGGAGTGCATATCTCGTGGGTAAACAAGCAGAAGAAACTCGCGCCATGGTTCGAAATGTTGGCGAACAACCATGGGTGCACGCCTCAAAATCAGATGTCGCGTTGGGGGAAATGCGTGCAAGTGCGAATGCGCTCGGTCGCCGTCCATTCTTTTTGTTTGCTGAAGCGATGGCAACGCGAAAAACCAAAGGCTGAAGTAACCGCGCGAAGTTAGTTCTTAGACTCGTCGGCGGAGGATTCGCCTAGTGGCCTATGGCGCGCGCTTGGAAAGCGCGTTGGGAGCAATCCCTCGCGGGTTCAAATCCCGCATCCTCCGCGGGTTGCAATTTGGCGGTGGCGGTGGGATTTGAACCCACGGAGGGCGTTAACCCTCACACGCTTTCGAGGCGTGCTCCTTAGGCCACTCGGACACGCCACCGCGCGCAATTCTATGCGCGCAACTCACGCAGCTATTTGCGAACGACCACCGAAAAACGGACGCAATGCACTCGGCACACCCACGTTGCCGTCAGCTTGTAAATGATTTTCGAGTATCGCGATGATGATTCTTGGCACTGCGATCGCGGTTCCGTTAAGCGTGGCGACGAATTCATTATCGGGCTTGGCCGCTCTTCGAATCTTTAGTCTGCGTGCCTGAAAATCACCACAGTTCGACGCCGACGTCACCTCACGATATTCACCAAGCGAGGGCACCCAAACCTCGCAATCGAATTTGCGTCTTGCGCTCGCACCCAAATCACCGGTTGGAATATCAACCACCCGATAAGGCAACTCAAGCCCGTCCAGAATTTCGCGCTCGATACCCAAGATCTTTTGGTGCTCTGCCACAGCCGCGTCGACGCTGGTGAAACTAAACATCTCGACTTTGTCGAACCAATGCACGCGCATGATGCCGCGGGTGTCTTTGCCGTGTGACCCAGCCTCGCGCCTAAAACACGGCGAGAAGCCCACGTAACGCAATGGCACCTCGCCCAAGATTTCATCTGAGTGCATGGCGGCAAGTGCAACTTCTGAAGTACCCACTAAGTACATGTCGTCATCGGCTAAGTGATAGACGTTTTCAGCGGCTTGGCCCAAGAACCCGGTGCCTTCCATGGCAAAAGGTCTAACCAGACTGGGCGCAATCACAGGTGTGAAGCCGTGGGACGAGGCCACCTGCATCGCATAGTTCACCAGCGCAAGTTCGAGTAATGCCCCTTGGCCGGTTAGAAAGTAGAACCTGGATCCAGAAACTTTCGCACCGCGCTCAACGTCTAAGACCCCAAGTCGCGTGCCGATTTCAACGTGGTCTGGGTGAGCTCCGTGACCCGCCACCACCGTGCCGTGCTCACTTAGCACCTTCACTTCACCTTCGACACCGCGTGGAGCATCGGGTTCGACCAGATTGCTAAGTGCCAGCAACGCGCCGTCTCGGGCAATTAGTGCTTGATCGCGCACCTCACCAAGTCGGGTTAGTTCATCGGCGAGTGCTTCACCTCGCGCCATCAGCGAGCTTGCGTCAGCCCCCGTCCGCTTCGCTTCGCCAACTTCGCGCCCTAAGGTTTTTTGTTCGCTGCGCAAGCGATCAAATTCCGCGTTGGCTTTGCGCCAAGCAGTGTCGTATTGCAAGAATTGATCAACCAAAGCCGGGTCTTCGCCGCGTACACGCTGTGACTCGCGCACTAAATCTGGGTCATCGCGCAAAATCTGCGGGTCAATCATGTCAACAAACCTTAGGAGTTATTCACGCATTAGCGTTGCCGCCGTGACTCGACATGCCCCGTTCGTTCTTCGATGGGTGGTATTCGGGTTCTTTGCAGTGGCCATCCTTCTTTCTGAATTATTGGCTGAGTCAGGCAGCCGGCAATTGCCTGGGCGCACTTTCGCCCTGGTAGTCGTGTTGATCTGGGCATTGCTTCCGGCGCATCGAATCAAGATCAGTGCATGGCCGGCTTGGGCGCCCCCTGTGCTTTTTGTCGTTTTTTCGCTGGGTGCATATGTGGTTCAGTGGTTAGGCCGTGATGGTTTAGCTGGCTCGCTATACCAAGTAGTAGCTGTCGGCCCCGTCATCGAGCGGGACTTTTTTGATTCGTGGTTAACCCTTGAAGGTGTCCGCTGTTATGGCGAAGGCGTTGACGTTTCGCAAGATAACGATTGCGCGTTCTTCAATTACGGCCCCGTACTCTTACTGCTTGCACCACTAGGGGTAAGTGGCGCTCTCGGTACCGCATTGGGTCTTGCCTTCATGCTCGGCGTCGCGATTGGTTTCTTAGTACTCGCACGACTTACAAACGCTCGCGGTCGATTCGCTCTGTCATTCATGGCGGTTTCAGGTGCCGTTGTACTGATGACCGAGCGCGGCAACTTTCATTCGTTTTTGATTCTGGTGCCAGCACTCGGCATCGCAGCGATGAAACTTCTTGGCGGCCCAAGTCGCCTTCGTAACTGGGCGCCACTTACTGCACTAATTGCGTTTGCAGGCGTTGTTGTTTGGTATCCGTTCACCCAGATTGCAGCACTAATTGCCGCGCTGCGCCTAAAGAGAGGTTGGTTGCTGATAGCAAGCGTTGCCGTCGTTGCGGGCCTGTATGCATGGTGGGGCCGCGATTACTTGGCAGTTAGTGCTGAGAGTCAACAATGGATCGGTCAATTCGGCTTCGTTGCAATCTCAGCTTCGACTTTTGCAAGTTCCATGCTGGGGCTCGGGCAAGCAAGCGCACCCGTCTGGGCGTGGGGTTTGGTCGTCGCGTTCGCGGCACTTGCTATCGCGTGGGGTTGGGTAAGTGCGGCAAGTGGCCGCACACCGAATTGGCAAACCGTTGACCCCACTGACGCAAAGGCAGCTAACCGCGTCTATGTGCTTGTTGCAGCACTCGCCGGGTCTGCCGCGCTGTTTGCAACCGCCGCCTTGTCGTCTGGCTACCAGTACCGCGCGGCAGCGCTCGTCTTGTGTGTTCCGCTGTTGGCGGCATCGGTTGCCAAGACGCGCGCTTGGCGCAACAACTCGGCCACCGTGCTGCTCGTCGCCGCGAGCACCGTCTTCTTCATGAACTCGCCATTGGCCATGACGGCCGGCGTGCTGATCGCCAGCGGCTTTGCGGCCGGCGTCGCGCTCTGCTTAGTCGCCGCCACCTTGGTTCGCCGAAGCGAGCGCGCACCCCGCTCGTAGCCGAGCGCGCACCGACCACCTGACCGCGCGCGCGGGTAACCGCCGCGAGATTTTTTCGCGGCCGCGACACCTTGGTGTGGCATAGTTCTGCCACCTGCGCGGGTGGCCGCGCCTTAGACATCGCTCGGGACGGCCATCATGGATTTCAACTACCTGACCCCAAAAGCTGAAACTCGACCAGCCGGAGTCAAAGGTTGGGGCAATTTTGCGCTCGAAGTTATTCCTGCCGGTGAAACGGTTGCGGCGTTTGGTGGTCAAGTTATTGGACGGGGGCAACTCGATTCATTAACTCCCGACCGCAAATCACGTTGCATCCAAATTGCTGAAGAACTTTGGCTTCTTTCACCAGAAACTCCAGAGCCGGGCGACATGATCAACCATTCTTGTGCACCTAATTGCGGTCTAATTGGTGGCACATTGGTGGTTGCCATGCGCGACATTGCCGTTGGCGAAGAACTCGTTTTCGATTACGCGATGTGCGATACCGATGATTACGACGAATTTGAATGCGCATGCGGAACCAAAATTTGCAGAGGAGTTATTACCGGTAAAGACTGGCAACTGCCTGAACTACAAGAGCGCTACCGAGGCTGGTTTAGCTCATATTTAGAGCGGCGAATCGCGAGGTCAGCCGACCTGGTTTAGACCTCGATCTCGAAGAGCGCGCGCAACATCGCTTAAACCCCAGCCAAATAGCACACCAAGAGCTAGCAGCGTCAAAGAACTAGTTATCAACGGCGCAGGCAGCGAAAGCGGTGTCAATGCCAGAATCACCAATACACCTGCTGCTAACCGTGCGTTAACCGCAAATCGATTCTCGCGATTTAGCAATTTGTTCACTAGCGGCACCGTTAACGCCAACAAGATCAATCGGTAATCAAACGAACTAAAGCCCACGAAAGCAACACCAACCACACTCACCCCTGCAATAGCGATAGCGCGTTCTGGGTAGAAGCGCCCCGTCACTTTGAAATTCGCTGAAGTTCGCCAACACCAACCTGTTGCCACCGCAATTACCCCTGCCACCACAACCCACGCCCAAACCAGCCAATTAACTGCAAAAGTTGGTGACGCCTCACCAGCCATAAGAGCCAACAAGTTGGGCAAACCAAAAGAAGTCGCCAAATAACTAGGCGCTTCAATTTGGCCTAAATCTGGCAACATCACCCACATACCAAAGAGAAATATCGCGCTCGCAAAAACCCACCGAATCAACTTCTGACTAGGCGCAGCAATAGGTGTGGCAATCACCGCAACCAGTGGCAAGAACTTTGTAAACGCTGCCAATAACAAGATAACTAAACCAAACAATGCCGGTGCAAGTTTCTTCCCGCCAACCCAAAGTGCCGCTAAGAACATCGGCAACAAGATCGCTTCTATGTTTGCGCGTTCAGTTAATAAGATAAAAGTGGGCGAGATGCCCATCAATGTCAAAACCATCCTGCCCGACGACGTACTGCGCTTGGCCAGCACCCAAAGAGCGAGAGCAACACCTACTGCCAACGCCAACCCAAGCGCGGTAAGCCAACCTGAGTCAGCCCC
>VGAH01000024.1 GCA_016870945.1 Actinomycetota bacterium
AAGCTACATAACGCTCACCGTCAGCGGTGATGATGAGCGTTGATGTGACTGGATCCGCGCCGGCCACTCGCTCAACAAATGTGGTGTCAATGCGGTGCTTTTGCAGATCCGCGGTTGCTTGAGTGCCCAAATTCGAAGTTCCGATAGTGGCTAGGTAGGCAGCGGTGGTGGGTGCCGGTTGATCAAGTTCGGCGATGGTCGCAAGTGCGTTGCGCACGTTCCCACCGAACCGAGTTTCTTGGCGCACGATACGACCCTTGCCATCGGCCCAGGTGGTTGCGGTGACCAATACCCGGTCGTAAGCCAAACACCCGATGCCAATGATCATGCAATGCCAACGCTTAGGTAAGCGCGAGTGCCTCATCGGCACTGATGCCATCGTGCAAGACCGCCGCGTATGCGCGAGCGGCCTTCTCCGTTTCAGGCTCACCCCAAATATTGCGACCGACCACCGCACCGCGCGCGCCCGCGCGCATGCCAGCAACCATGTGCTCAAGTGCGCCCTTGAGGGTCGGTTCCTTTGGCCCACCGGCCATCACCACCGGAACCGGGCAGCCGGCGATGATTTCTGCGAAAGCTTGTTCATCTCCTGGGTAGCCGACTTTGATGACGTCCACGCCGGTTTCGATACCCACGCGAACCGCGTAGGCGATTTCTTCTGGGGTGAAGACGATCTTGACGCCGTCGGAATAGTCCCGCGGATAGATATGTGCCACCACCGGGAGCTCATACGGTGCCGACGCGCGGACCGCATCGGCGAGCCAGCGAATGAAATCGCCCTCGGTTGCCCCCCTCACACCGATGGCAACGGCCAAAGCATCTGCACCCAGCCGGATGGCGTCGGCGGGGGTGGCGAACTGATTACGGATTCGATCATCGGGTGTCCAATAGGAGGCCTGAACAATGAGTGACGCTTTACCCGCGTGCTTGGGCCAACACGACTTTGCCGTGCCGGGCGTCATCGTCATGGTGTCCGGGTTCGCCTGCATGCAGCGATCAACGGCGTGCGGCAAATTCGCCAAGCCACCCTCGCGAACGTTGCCATAACCAACAAAGTGGTCGACCGCTATGCCGAAGAGATTGCCGGATGGATGAGAGAAAAGTCGTGCCAGTCGGATTTGAGTCCCTAGGCCCACAGTGCAGCATCCTCCGCTTTGAATTAAAGCCTCAATCTACTGGGAGAGCACGTTGCGGTGAATAGGGCATATTCGCACCTGATGAAGCTCAACGAGGTACCAACTAAATCTTTTGGCTTAAAAGGGCCTTACAACTTTGCGATAGCTGGTACGACGTTGGTGCCTAGGTCTTTTTGTGAACTTAACGAGGTCTTGCATGGACATCACGCGTACTTCTGAGATACCGATATCGGCATAGGGCTTCACTTGCTCTATATATATATGGTGGCAGCTACTGGGGTGGTTGGTGCGCGGTGCGCGGGGTTTGGGTCAAAAGCAGGGTTAGCCCGACTTCGTTGGTTGGGCTTAACGATTTACCCCTAAATTAAGGCCCAGGTCAATCGTTGCCCTAACGAGGTTGATATCAACTTTTCTAGCCCTGTTGGTGACTTCACTCTTCACCAGCATGATCGCTTGCTCTTTACCTAGCTACCTATGCCGCCATAAGAATTAGTCCCACTAAAGTTAGGGCTCCGAAAGCAATCAGCAAACCTGCACCTAACCACAAGCCTTGAGTTGCTAAAGAGCGAATTCTTTCTATCTCTTCACTCTTTGATGCTGTTTTTTTCACTTGCCACCTGACACTGATACCTAAAAACAGCGCAACAACAGCACTCAATAGGCCCAAAATTACTGAGAGAAAGCCAAAGACGTTTGTAACCAAGGCTGCTATGACCAAAAGTGGAATCGCTAAATATCCAAATATTGACCCGATTCTTGCACGTTTTTGCAACTTTGCTATGTCAGCTCTTGAAATTCTTGTCGCGAGCGTTCCTTCCTGATAAGGGAGTTGATCCCTGGGCATTGGCGAAGATACGCCAAGGACAAACGCTGGCTTCAAACTACACAAAAACCAAAGCCCCCGTCCGACTAAATCTTCTAAAGTTGAACCGTGAATGGGGTCGCTGCCGATGTAATTGGGGTGGCCTAGTTAGGGGGGAGTTAGGGGTTAGTTAGTCCCCGCGTTCGAGTGCTTTTCGTAGCAGCTCGGCCTGCTCTTGGAGTTCTCGTTGAGTGGCTTGTTCTGCTTTGCGCGCCTCTGCTTTAGCGACCTCTTCAGCTTGTCGCGCTGCGGCCAACCTCACTTGTTCTTTAATCAAGCGGAATCTGTTGGCAGCTGACCCTGCTTTCGAGTCGGGTTCAGTGGTGTCGAGCTCTAGAACCACGTCTCGCAATTCGCGCTGCACGTCTTGCATTGCGCTCTGAGTTTCTTCTTGGGCTTTGTACGCTGCTAGTTCAGCGGCTTGCTCAGCTCCTCGAGCCGCGCGCAACTGCTCCATTTGCAATTCCCACGCCTGCCTCTCGCGGTCTTGCATTCGCCTATCGCGGTCTCGCATTTCGCGCTCGCGCATGGCCCACTCCTCTTGCATTTGGCGTTGGGCTTCTTGATTTGCGCGCTGACTGGCTAGTTGTGCTTCGCGCGCTGCTCGTTCAGCCTCTTGCTCGGATAACCGGGCTTGGCGCATTTGCGCAAACTGCATCTCCATTTCGCGACGTTCACGGTCGCGCATTTCTTGCATTTCGCGGCGTTCGCGCTCGCGCATTTCGCGCATTTCGCGGAGATCGCGTTCGCGCATCTCGCGTTCGCGGAGGTCGCGTGCGCGCATTTCAAGTCGTTCGCGCATTTCGCGTTCGCGCATTTCGCGTTCGCGTTGCATCTCGCGCATCTCGCGCATTTCCATCTGAGCTCTCATCTGTGCTTCGCGTGCCGCACGCTCGGCATTTCGCTCGGCCTCTCGAGCTTCGCGCTGACCCCCGAATATTTGACCCAACAAATCGGACAGGTTTTGCTGTGGCAGGTAAGCCGGGTAAAGCGACGCCAAGTTCGCACTTTGTTCTTCTTGGGGGTTGGCTAACGCGGGGGTTTGTGTGAAGCCAAGCAACAACGCGACACCCAAACCCACTGACAAAGTCTTCTTACCAACCGACATTCTTAGCCCCTTTGGTTTACGCGCCTGGTGAACAGTAGTGCCCTAAGCATCATTGCGTTCAAAGCGAGCTGAGGTAATTTTGGCCTTAAGGCAGTAGGCGGGTTAGCCAATCTCTAGCTTCGTGAATGCAAGCTGCTGGCAGGGCAAAGTGATCGTCATGCGGGTATTCCCGGGTTTCAACCTTGCCACCTAGTGCTTGCGCGTCTGCGACATATTTCTGCTGCCAGGTGACTGGCACCACGGTGCCACCGTCAAAGGTGTCAATGCACACCAGCACCGGGCAGATTGGCTTTACTTGCCCAGCTGACGCAGCGTCGATGGCACTAACCCAGCCGTCCCAGTTCTTTGGTGGGTAATTCAATATCGCGCCTTTTAACCTGAACATGCGAGCGATCATGTCGCTGAAGTGGTGAACAGGTTGGTGATTCCAAGCGGTCTCAGCTATTTCGATGCCAAGTTTGGTCATCACATCTGAGAGTGCGAGTGTTTTTGGGTTGGCAGCTTGGGTGCCCATCAAGATCTGAATCAAGTGCCCATCTGGCGGAATCGACGGGTCTTTAAGCGCTGACATCAGTGCCCCGCCGATTTCAAGGCCACATTTCGAGACCCCAGGTGAAATCGGCACGGTGCCTATCAGGTTTAAGTCGCCATAGTCAGCAGCATCAAGCTCGGCAACAGCTGCTGCTGTGCCGCCACCTTCAGACCACCCCGCACAACCAACCACGGTGCCAGCACCAACCTGCATGGTGCGAGCGGCATGCACGATGTTTATGGTGTCGCGAGCTTGGGAGCGCCCGACTGTGTATTGGTGAACACCGGGTGTGCCAAGGCCTTGATAGTCAGTTGCACACACCACCCAGCCAGCGTCGATGAATCCTTGCAAGCCAGGCACACCGAAATCGATTTGTTGGGTTGCTTGTGGTTGAAAGTAAGTGATTAGTTCGCGCGCTGGGTCTGGTTGGGCAGACGGGCAAGCGGCATCGCCAAGCCCGGTTGTGCCATGGCCCCAGGTAAAGACTGGTCGATTTGAACCCGGTGAATCGGGGGCGATTACCAAGCCGGTTACTTCGTGTGGGGCGTTGTTTACATCAGTTGAGTGATAGCGAACCCGCCATGCTTTGGCGCCATTTAGCTTGGTGCTGATTTCTTCTTGACTGATAAGGGTGCCTGGTTTTGACATGGGAAAAATCTAATGGTGGTTTGGGTGGGGCTTTCGCGGGGTTGGGCCAGGGCACGGTTTTGGCTGGGGCACGGTTTGGGTTGGGCAGACTTTGGCCATGACAGATGGCGTTGAAAAAGTGCTGCTAGCTAAGCAAGTTGAGATCACCAACTTGATTGACGGCCTAACTGCGGGGCTAGCTGCTGCAGGTCAGTCAGCTAATCGAAGTCGAAGCGATCGATATGGCCTGGCTTCAGATCGACATTCTCAGGTGGCAACCCTTGATGAGCTTCGCCGTCAATCACAAGAGATCAAGCGCGCATTGACCAAGGTGGGCGATGACACCTACGGGGTGTGTGACGTGTGTGGTGAGCACATTGCCCCGGCACGACTTGAAATTCGCCCGTGGGCTGTGGTTTGTGTGGCGTGCGCTGATTAGATATGGCCATGATCAAGCGGGTTTAGCGGGCAGCACGACTCATCTCACCTAGATGACAAACCAATCACAGATAAGCCCGAAGCCTTCGGCTCGGTTGATGCTTTGGACATTCATCATCGGTGGCGTCGGCTACTTCATCGGCATCTACACCTTGATGCAAGACCCACCATCGTTGACTTGGGCAGCCTTGCTAGCTGTCAGTGCCACTGGGGTGCTTTCGTTTTTTAGGCATGCGGTGTTTAACCGATCAGACGCAGTTCATGGCGGGTGGGATTACGGCCAGCGCAACAACTTTCAAATCGAGGTGGGTTTGGCAAACCTCGCTTGGGGTGTTTTCGCCATCTTGGCCATCGTTTTTGATTGGGGCCTGGCAGCCGTTGCTGCCTCGTTTCTAATCAGCGGGCTTTACTTTCTATTCGTTGCGATCTTTGTGATGGTCACCCCTGACACCCGCCAACGCGGGCTGGGTGGGTTGATTGGTATCACCGTGTGGGGGTTGATGATGGTTGCCATGGGCGTAAGCGGGATGCTCGCCGCAGGCTAATTCAGTTCGTCGCTTGGCTAGGCCCAAATAAGGGTTCGAGTTTGGCCCCGGTGGTGTAGGCATAGCCCATGGTGAAACAGGTTTCGGCTAGGGCTTCTTTGGTGCTCGCAATCGTGAGCATCTTTGTCACCCCGGTGGTGTTGTGGGTGCAAACCATCGCGTTATTACTTGCCGACATGATCACCTATGAGCCGAGTAACCCCGTTTGGGTAAAGGTGCTTGCCGTCGTGGTGGTGATTGCTCTCGGGGTGGGAGCACTTTTGTTGCCACTGTTTGCGTTTTTGTCCAACGCTCGGGTGGCTTCGCGGGTGATAGCGGGTGTGGCGTTGGGTGTGTGGGGGTTGGCTCAGTTGTTTTTTATCGGTTTGGTGTTTGGGGTTTGCAGCTTCGAAGGGTGTTCGTTTTAGAGCGGTAGTGAGGTTGGGTTGGGGCGCGGCCCCCGTCCAAAAAAAAGATTGCCGGGTCGGGCGAGCAGGGTGTGGCTGGGCGGGAGTTAGTTGGTGGTTAGGCCCATTTCGACGAGTTTGGATTTGAGGTCTTTGTCAGACGGCTCGGTTTGATGGGTGCCATCAGCAAAAACAATCACCGGGATCGACTTCTTACCACCATTTATCTCGATCACTTTCTCAACCGCTGACTCGTCCGCCTCGATGTCAATGAACTCATAGTCGATGGCCAATGAGTCGAGCAGCGACTTAGAGCGGCGGCAATCTTTGCACCAGTCAGCCCCGTACATCGTGACAGCAGCTGGGCTAAGCGAAGTCGGGTTCACGGCGTAAGTTTACGGACCGGCAGGCGGCTGACCGGTGCGCGCGCTAGCGTCGCTGCTAGCGGGTGGCTGGCCCCGTCCACGCCGTCGCTTCTGCACTGCCCGGACAAAAAAGAATATAAGCAGCACCACCACACCAAAGGGCAACAAGAACCCGGCAGCCACCACCAACCCGCCCAAAGTGTTGAGCAAGGCGTTGAAACCGTTAGCCAAGCCACGCAAGAAGTCGGGCTGGGTGACCCCACCCAATGCCGGCTGCAGATAGATGCTCACGTTCGACATGGCCACTTGCTCGCCTAGATAATCGCGCTGCGACTGAATCGAATCCAGCTCAGCCTGCCGGTTCGCAAGTTCCGTCTCAACAGCAATCAAATCGGCGATGGTCTCCGCTTGAGCTTGCAGTTCACGAAGCCGCGCAATTGATGCCTCAAGCGCGGTGATTCGTGCTTCTAGGTCTATCACCTGAGTGGTGACATCACTCGCTGTCACGTTGGACTGTTGCACACTACCTACTCCGCCTAGACCCGCTAAGAAACCATCAAGGCGATCAGCTGGCACTTTCACGATCAAGGTCGCGTTCTTAGAGCCGTCAAGATCGACGAAATCTTCACTAGTTATAACACCGCCGACGGCTGTAGTTGCCTCACGCACGTTTGACACCGCGTCCTCCACGTCGGTCACGCGAATAGTCAGCGCGGCGGTGCGAATTATTTGCGATTCAATATTGGACGGGGTCGTCGCACCCGGTGCAGTCGCGATTTTCTCTGCCGACGAACCCGCGGCACTGTCGGTTGCAAATTCAGCTGATGATGGGGCGCTGGTGTTGCCGCACGCGGTAAGGGCCAGCGTTGCGGCCAGTGCAGTCAGGCCGGCTGCAAATATGCGCGGGCTCGCGAGCTTCATGGTGGCGCTAAGACTACGCCTCGAAATCACCGCCGCGGCCAGTGGATTTATCGCGGCGTCGGTTGGGCCGGTCATACTTAAAGACCAACATTCCAACCAACGCCACGAACACCGCGAAGATTCCAAATGCGATGACCGCGTCCATATTTAGAGCAGAACGGCCCAAATGACTAATACGAAGATCACGATGCTAAGCACGGTGACCAAGACGCGCATGAGTGAGAGGTAGCTGCTCGAGCCCGCAATCGTCTTAGCCAATGCGCTCGAGTTCGCGACTTTGCTCAAATCTTCGGCGGCTGCCTGGCCTTCACGAATTGCCGCGTACTGCGAGATCACAGCGAGGATTCCAGTGACTGCGGTAACACCCACAGCTAGGTAGCGATCATGCTCACCAGCATTGTCAAAGGTGCCTTGAGCCGCTAGCACGAAGACGGCTATCAAAACGGCCGTCGGCCCAAGTTGGGCAAAAATTATTTGTGTGCGCTTCTCGTTCCAAAGCTGTAGCAATGACTTTTCGTCCATATACAGGGCTCCTAAGTGGCTAGGGGGTTGAACGTGGGAGGTGCGTCCCGCGCAGTGCTACAACCCCGTAAGGCTTTAAGCCTAGAGGCCTAGGTCTAATCTCACGCCATGCGTTTACGCATGTTTGCAGTGTTCATCTTTACGTTGCTAGCTAGCGGGACACTGTTGCCCGCGCTGGCACAAGAAGCACCACCACCGGGGGCCCCGACGCCGCCTTCACCAACGGCACCGGGCCAGACACAAGGGGGCCAGCCACAAGAGGGCCAGCCGCAAGAGGGCCAACGCCAAGGCGGCGACGCGCCAATTCTGTCTATCACCAGCGCCACACCAGAACTAAAAGTCGGCCAACCTAACCCCGTCCAAATCTCTCTACAAAACATTCAACCAGTCGATCTGCAACAGCAAATAGAAGCTCGCATGACGGCATCGAATGCAACGTTGCGCCTTAGCGACGGGCGCGAAGGCACAGAGATCAATCTGCAACTTAGCGTCGCCGCATTTCAAGAGATCGGACGCAACGTGTCGGTTACACCTGCAACCGTGGGACCAGTGAGCATCACGGTCTCAGGGTGGCCTGCCGGGCGCCCACAAGAAGCAATCTCTGCTACCAACACTTTCGGCTCCGTTGGGGCCGCGCCTGAAACTGAGTCGGTCGCACCTTTGATTGATTCCAACGCCAATCAAGTGCCGACGAGAACTGGGTCCACGACTGCCAAGCAAATTGATCTGCCTGTCTATCAACCGCTCGAAAACTCAGAAGACGTGGTCGAAACCACAACGACAGCCGTGGTCGTCTTGGTTGCAGCCAGTACTGCCACCGGCGCGCTGGTTGCGGCGTCACCAGGTTCAAGAAGTGATTTGCCGCAACGACAAGAAAAACGCGAAAGCGCATCGCTCGAGGGCGTGGCGGTTTCATTTGCAGGACTTGCCGCCGGTGCAGGTGCCATGGGGTTCGGCGATCGCCTCGGCCTTTGGCGCTTGCCCGGCACCGGGCGGCTAGACCAACTTGAACGAAAAACCGCCGCCAGTCTCGCGCGAATCTCACCATTAATGGCAAGACTCTTACTCGACAGCACCTACTTGCGCGCAATGTTCGGCTCAGCCGCCATAGTGCTGCCAGCCGTCGGTCTGGTTCTTGGCTTGCTTGCCTGGCGCGACGTGGGCGGCCTCGCACTGGCCCCGTCCTTATTAATTATTTGCGCGATCGCGTTCTTAGGCACTCTTGATGCGCTGGCAGGTGCGATTGCCGTGGCAACTTTCATAATCGGTGTCGGCGTCTCGGGCGGGCTCACCACGCCTGACAGCGTGCGCACGATGCTAGGCATCGGGGTGATCGCGTTCGGCCCCGCACTCATCGCCGGTGCGTTTCGGCCTTTGCGCCGCGAAGCGCATGAATACTCCACTTGGGAGCGCCTAACAGATTTCGTTTTGGTGCCACTCTTCGGGGCGTTCGCCGTGCAAGGCATGGTGCGCGCGTTACCCGGGCTATCGGGTTATGACTTGCCGATTGCCGAATCGGCAAACGTGGTGGCGCTAGTGGTTTTAATCGGGCTGGTAATTCGGATACTTCTAGAAGAGTTGGCTGGGCGCGTATTCCCTCAGCGGATCGGTGCGGTTGCTCTAAGCGACATACCGAGCCCGAGTTTCACGCAAAAAGCGGTGGCGGCTGGGTTGCGTACCGCACTTTTTGCATTCATTGCGATCGCGTTCTTAGGTAACGTCTGGCAACTTTGGGTCGGCACCACCGTGTTCGGCGTGGGGCAGGTTCTCGAATTAACGCGCGATCGGTTTCCTAACAGCCCGAAGGTCTATCAGTTGATGCCCGGCGGGCTGTTTCGCCTCGTGATGGTATTGCTGATCTCGCTCGGTTCGGCGACTCTGGTATCGCTGTTGTTTAGCGACGAGTCGACGCGCGCGCAAATGGCTTTCGTCTTGCTGATGTTGCCGGGGTTAGTGCTTACGGCAATCGGTTCTTTTGGGCGTAAGCCGAAGGACGGGGACGTTCGCTGGTATTTACGCCCAGTGTGGCGAACTTGGTATCGCATCGGCGGGGTGTTGATGTTGGTCGCAGCGATCGGGTTGACCCAAGCGCTTTAAGGCGCGTTGGTTGTTTCCGGTGTTAGCCGGTGCAGATGATCGTGAAGCCGTAATCACGACAATTTGACGGTAGCGCGCCGCCGCTGCTGCCACCGCTGCCGCTGCTGCCACTGCTTCCACTGCCGCTGCTGCCACTTGGTGCGGGCGTGGTGGGCGCTGGTGTGGCAGGTGCCGTGGCCGCAGGTGCCGTCGTCCCTGAACTTGAATCAGAAACTTTGAACGTCGCACAAGCAAGTTTCATTGACTGAATACCGCGAACACACAGCGCGGGGTCACCCCAAGACGGCTCATAAACCGCAGTCGAGGGAGCTACCGTCCAAACAAAATTCCCTTTTGAATCGGCGGTCATGTAATTGCCTGAGTACTCATTCATTCGATTCTGACCAAAAATGTTGTAGTTCCAACGGCGAACGCCCTCGTTGGGTTTTAGTTTCTTAACCGTTGCGACGATTTCATTAGTTGGGGTCAAAGTGTCAGTGCTTAAAGTCATTTTCATACCTTTTGAATTACCGGGTTTGTTGGGGCGCTCATCTTGAAACTGCACGCAGCCTGTGCCCGTCAAGAAAGGGATACACACGACGCTGCTTGGCAGGGCTGAGGGCAAAGGGCTCGCCGCCGCCGCGGGTAGAACCGCCGCCGCGGGTAGAACCGCCACCGCGGGTGCAACCGCCACCGCCCCCGCCAAACTCAACGACCCAATCGCCGCAGCGCCAACCCACGCACCAAACCGCGGCGTCGTCATAACCGCAAATGCTAGCCTGCCGCTCGAAAACCCTAAAAAAGTTGACCCAAGAAGGGCTAGCGATGTGTAAAAGCGCATCACCGCTTGCGGCGGTCTTCTCGACTGCCCTCGTCAGCGTGGCGCTGGCCGGGTGCAGTGGCTCGAACCAGGTCGGCGACGGTGACGATTACATCGCGGCAATCACACCGAACAATTGCGTTCTTGACGCCGAGATCGAATTTAGCGAGCAGAACAACATTGGTGAAAACGAACAAATCACCAACCAGACGCTATTCAATGAATACAAAGGACTAACCCTCGCCTATGCCAACGCCGCCGATGAAGCAGTAGCTGCACTCGCGGCTAAAAGTTGGCCCGAAAATATTAAGAATGACGTCGCAGACGCGATGGCCGACTACACGATTACCGGCGCACTCGCTAGGGCCGGCGTGATTAGCGATGGCCAAAACGAAGACGACGGTGCCGACTGGGACACGATCAATGGCTTCAAGAACTTTTACCTCGAGAACAGCAAGGCCCCTGACACTAGAAAGATTCGCGCTGAGCTAGGACTACCAGAAGTGGGGGGTTACGACTGCGAAGGCGTAGAACTCACAGCTGATCTAGTGACCCCCAGTGGCACCGGCGACGGTGCGAGTTTCGAATCTGGTCAAGCGGGCTTAACCGCCATTGGCGCCCTTGATGAAGAACAGTTTTTTGACGACCTCATAAATAGCAAAGTGACTTATGAGGAGCTCTCTGACGAAGATTGGTCAAAACTGATTGCAAATGTGTCTCTGTTTAGCGATCAAGAATTAGCGCTCGCACGAGAACTCGAATCAAAAGAGTGGCCTGCACCAGTCAAGTCACACATACTCGATTACATCGCGTATTTATATGTTTCTTCTGCATTCTCGCGAGCGCAAGTACTTACTGACACTGTGCCTGGCGACCGAGCTGACTTCCGCGAGCTTGATAGCTTTTCTAGTGAGTGGGTTCTCAAGGGCCAGCGCGTAAATTTTGACGCCATACGAAGCGGTTTAGGGCTCGAAGTCCAGAAATTCAATTAACTAACGCGCGATTTTATCTCGCGGCGCATTCAGAGAGAGTGTCCCTGTGGGTCTCTCTGCCGATCACGCCGCGCGTGCGGCGAGCGCTGGGCACGCGGCGAGCGCTGAAGAATCTGCGCGCGCGCTTAAACGTGGCTCACTCGTCGCGTTCCCGACTGAAACTGTTTACGGGCTAGGTGCCGACGCAACTAACGCCGACGCCATCGCCCGCCTCTATGCAGCAAAAGGGCGCCCGCCAAATCACCCGGTAATCGTTCACATACCCAACGCCGCCGCAATGCCGGCCTGGGCAAGACAAATCCCCGCCTACGCAAACGCGTTGGCTGCGAAGTTTTGGCCAGGCCCAATGACTTTGGTTCTCTCGCGCACCGAACTTGCAAAAGATTTCATCACCGGCGGACAAAACACCGTTGGCTTACGCGTACCAAACCACCCAGTCGCCCTCGAATTACTCGCGCACTTTGCCGAACTTGGCGGCCAAGGCGTTGCCGCCCCAAGTGCCAATCGATTTGGCGCCGTCTCGCCCACCACCGCAGCCGCCGTCCGCGAAGAATTAAGCGCGGCCCTTAAGCCAGAGGATCTAATTCTCGACGGTGGCACATCTGAAGTAGGTCTTGAATCAACGATCATCGATTGCACAGGCGAGGCCCCAAAAATTCTTAGGCCAGGTGCAATAACGGCTGCGATGATCCAGCAGGTGACGGGGCTTTCACTCGCTGAGCCTGACCAAAAGATGAGAGTCAGCGGCAGTCTCGAAAGTCATTACGCACCCC
>VGAH01000025.1 GCA_016870945.1 Actinomycetota bacterium
CTTTTCTCTCACCATTTTCTTGCCGCACCTTCTGCACGCTTGACCACCCCGTCCATACGCATCGAGTCGCTGACTAAACGCACCACTTTCACCATTTACTGAGACATAGAGGCCGTCGAAGGTCGTACCACCTGAACCCAGTGCCTCACTCATCACATCATTAACATTTTGAAAAAGCTCACGCAAGCGGGGGCGGCTAAGTGCACTCGCGCGGGTGAGTGGGTGAATCTTGCTTCGCCAAAGTGATTCATCTGCATAGATGTTTCCGACCCCAGAAATCAGGGTCTGGTCAAGAAGTGCTGCCTTGATCGGCACCTGTTTCGTGCGAGTTCGCTCGATCACGG
Source organism: Actinomycetota bacterium (assembly GCA_016870945.1). Lineage (GTDB taxonomy): Bacteria > Actinomycetota > Actinomycetes > S36-B12 > UBA5976 > VGAH01. The sequence continues at coordinate 345 of VGAH01000025.1, forward strand.
GGTCAAGCTCAAAGGCTGAGTCGAAGGGGTCCAAAGCGATGTGAGAGATGGACGAGGGCACGGGCGTCGTGGCAGCCCACTCATCTAGGTAAAGGGCGCCGAAAGTTCTTTGGTCACAAAAAGAAAGACCAGGCAAGTCGTCGGCGAAATTGATTCGCAATCTCTCGTGTCGCACATTCTTGGCCGTTGGGCGAAATTGCCCGCTTAGACCTAGGTGGGCTACTAAGAGCAAATGAGAATCGTCAAACTCAAACCATAAGTACTTACCTCGACGGCTAACTTTTTGAATCTTTTTGCCGGTTAGCGACTTCTTAAAGGCCGCCGTGCTGCCGGCGTTTCGTCTTAATGCACGGGGGTGCTTCACGCTGACCTGGGCGATCGTTCGCCCAATAGTCAGTGGCTCTAGGCCCTGCCTAACAGTTTCAACCTCAGGCAGCTCTGGCAACCCGACCTGCCTTTAGGTGGTCAGAGAATTAAACGCAAGAGCGGCCGCTTCTTGCTCGGCCTCTTTCTTGGTGCGGCCCAAGCCCAAGCCAAAACGTTTGGCACCGACTCGAACTGTGGCTGAAAACGATTTTTCATGATCGGGACCAGATGACTCAACTATGTACTCGGGGCTTTCAAGACCTAGTTGTGCTGTGAGTTCTTGCAAGCTCGTCTTCCAGTCAAGTCCAGCGCCTGCTGCTGCAGAGCGAGCCAGAGCATCGGCGAAGAGTTTCAAAATCAGATCTCTTGCCGTGCTCAAACCTTCGTTTAAATAAACCGCGCCGATCAACCCCTCGAGCGCGTCCGCAACTATTGAGGCTTTCTCTCGCCCACCTGAGGTCTCTTCGCCGTGCCCGAGACGCAAGTAACTACCAAGTTCTATGGTGCTAGCGACCTCAGCTAACGACTTTGAGCTAACTACCGCCGCCCGAAGTCGCGCCAACTGGCCCTCTGGTGCATCAGGGTTTTGCTTGAAGAGCTCATCAGTGATGACCAGCCCAAGAACGGAATCGCCCAAAAATTCAAGTCGCTCATTCGTGGGCACCCCACCGTTTTCAAATGAATATGAACGGTGAGTGACAGCCTGTTCAAGGATTTCTTCGGGGATCGCCAACCCCAGGCGCTGATTTAACTCAGCAAGCGGTGCTTCTTCTATTTTCGAAGTCACGCCTTAGGCGGCAACACCTGACGCCCTCTATATCGCCCGCACTCTGGGCAGACCTGGTGCGACAACTTCTTGGTTCGACCACATTCGCACATCGCCAAAGTTGGCGGGGTCGTCTTCCAGGCGGAACGACGGTGACGAGTGTTCGACCGAGATGTCTTGCGCTTTGGAACTGGCACAGCGTCATCATGCCAAACGTCGAGAAATCAAGCGACCGCAGGGGTGCGACTAGCTAGCTGCTGGCAACTCACTCTCATCGGCCGGTGCAAGAGCGTCGTAGGGGTGTTTGCCATTTAATCTCTCTCGGCCCCGCTGGATGGCGGCCATAGTTCTAGCCAGCGCAACTTCGAGCGTGGCCAGCCGAGCGTCGATGTATTCGTCGGTCTCTTCACGCATGCGAGTCAACTCGGCCTCAACTTTGCTTCTGGTGACTTCTACCTCGGCTTGCACGTTATTGACCATGGTGTTTTTGCTTAACATCTTTTGAACTTGGCGCTCTGCCTCGTTGATTATTCGCTCGGCTTTCGATTTAGCGTCGTCTAAGACGGCTTTTCGATCGGCCAAGATCACATCTGCCTGCTCGATTTCTTCTGGAAGTTCAGCCCGCAACGCGTCAAGTAGATCGAGCACTTCGTCGCGATCTACCACAGCACCTTTGGTAAACGGAACCGACTTCGCTTGCTCCATGATGTTCGATAGGCGGTTGAGAATTTCTAAAATTTGCACAACTTCATTTAAGCAAGGGCCTGAAAGCTAGACCCCCGCCGACACGCAGTCTCTTAGTCGAACTTTTCTTTCAGTCGAACGGCAACGGCCGGGGGCACTAGGCCCGACACGTCGCCTTGAAAGCTAGCGACGTCTTTGACCACACTCGATGAGAGATAGCCAAACTCAGGGTTGGTGGCTATGAACAAGGTCTCGACGCTGGTCAAGCCACGGTTAAGTTGCGCCATCCCGATTTCGTAATCAAAGTCACTTACCGCTCTTAGGCCCTTGACTATTGCCCCGATATCTCTTTGCTTGCAGAAATCAGCGAGCAACCCTTCAAAACCTTCTACCTTGACGTTAGGCAAGTGCGCCACAGTTTCTTTCACCATGTCAATGCGCTCTTGTGAGCTAAACAGACCCTGCTTGTTGCGGTTGACCATCACGGCAACTATTACGTTCTCAAAGAGCCTTGAGGCTCGAGCGAAAACATCTAGATGACCGTTTGTCACCGGGTCAAAAGAGCCTGGGCACACCACCGTTAGCGACACATCTCACCGTACCAAACAGTGGTGTCGCCATAAGTTCGACAAAGCTGCTCATCGATCGCTTCGGGCCAGGTTGGTGAGGTGGATTTAGTTGGGCGCTCTATTACGACCATCGCCCCAGGCGCTAACAGCCCACTATTGGCCAGATCGCTTAGGGCAGCGTCTACTTCGGCGCCCTCTAAGTCATAAGGCGGATCTAGAAAAACCAAATCAAACGACGAACTATCTGCCTGAGCCCTGTTCGCTGCGAGTGCGTCGTTTAGGTACGAACCAACTTTGCGCACCACGACTTGTGTGTTACCCGTAAGCGATAACGACCCGATGTTCTTCTTCAAGGTTCTTGCTGTCGCTGGGCTTGACTCAACCAAAGCTCCAAATCGTGCACCGCGTGAGAGGGCCTCTATGCCTAACGCCCCCGTCCCTGCAAAGAGGTCTAGCACTCGAGCACCTTCGAAGTCGAACCGTGACTGAAGTGAGCTAAAGATGGCTTCTCGGACTTTGTCACTTGTGGGTCGAACGCCTTCGTCGGGCACCAACAGCCTGCGGCCCTTAAGCGACCCAGCAATCACTCTCGTCATGAACTTAAGCTCAACTTCGCTCTAGAAACTCAGTCGGTTGCTCTTGATTTATTTCGTCAACCGCACGCTTAAGTGGGGGCCACGAATCAAGATCAGGGTCTTTGGCAACCCAACTGATTGCAGCCTCGCGAGCTTGCATGACGAGATCAGCATCTCTAATCACTTCGAGTAGGCGCAGTTGAGATCTTCGCCCGGACTGGCTCGCGCCAAGAATGTCGCCCTCTTTACGCAGTTGTAAATCAGCTTGCGCAAGTTCGAAACCATCGGTAGTGGCCGCTACCTGAGCAAGTCGCTCGTTTGCCGGGGAATCAGCAGGTGCTTCACTTACGAGTAAGCAAAGGCCTTGGGTTTGCCCGCGCCCTACTCGCCCCCTTAATTGGTGCAATTGACTAACGCCAAAGCGATCTGCGTCAAGAATGACGATCATGTTTGCGTTTGGTACATCTACCCCTACCTCGATAACGGTGGTGGTTATTAAGACGTCAATCGGCTTTTGCGCTTGCTTACCCGCCGCAAATCGAGTCATCACATCTTCTTTGCTCTCTGCAGACATTCGACCGTGAAGCACTTCTACGTTAAGCCCCTTAAGCGGGCCTTCGGTCAATAAAGGTGCGACCTCAAGCACTGCTAGTGCTGCGCGCTCACCCGATTTCGTTTGGTCTGCAGGGTCTTGCTCTGATTCGAAATCCCCTTCGCCGATGCGGGGGCAAACCACATAGACCTGGTGACCCCGTCCAACTTCTTCATGCACCCGAGCCCAAGTTCTAACCAAATGCGTGGGGTTCAAGCGCGGTGATACCACGTGGGTTGCAATCGGCGCCCGGCCAGCGGGTAATTCACGAAGCATCGATATGTCTAAATCACCGAAAACGGTCATTGCCACGGTTCGAGGAATGGGCGTTGCTGTCATGACCAATATGTGTGGACGGGTGCCGTCTTGCGCTTTGGCAGCAAGTGCTGCTCGCTGCTCGACACCAAACCGATGTTGTTCATCAACCACTACCAGACCGAGGTCTTTAAATTGCACCCCTTCGCTTAAGAGTGCGTGAGTGCCAACCGTGATTGCGGCGCGACCATCTGCGATTTTTTCAAGGGTTTCACGCCTTTCGGGCGCGCTTAGAGAGCCGGTGAGTAAGACCAATTTGTCGCCAGCTTCGCCCATCAGTTTTCGAAGTGCGCGAGCGTGTTGTGAAGCCAAGACCTCAGTGGGTGCGAGCAGGGCTGCTTGTCCGCCTGCGTCAACCACTTGTGCCATGGCTAAGAGCGCAATCACGGTCTTGCCAGAACCCACGTCACCTTGTAACAGCCTGTGCATCGGGTTTGATTTCGAAAGCTCTGCGGCCATTTCGGCTAGCACTTCAAGTTGGCCAGCGGTTAACTCGAAGGGAAGGCCTTTTGTTATTTGCTGGCGTCGGCCATTTTTAATTGCTTGTCTCGGTAAAGCAGTCATGGAGGCCAACTCGAGTCGGCGCTTGGCTAGTACGACTTGTAAAAGAAATGCCTCTTCGAATACCAAGCGGTGGCGAGCACGTGAAACCTCAGCGAAATCTGCCGGGCGATGAATGCTCGCTAGTGCGCTGCCGATCGATGGCAGGCCGAGTTCGTCTCGAAGTTTCTTGGGCAACGGGTCAAGGTCTTCGGTAAGCGTTACCTGGTCTAGTACGAATGAGACAGCGCGACTTACCCGCCACGGTGGTAGCGAACCGGTAGTCGAGTAGACCGGTATGAGTGCGCGAGCGAATGCTTCGGCGGCATCAGGGTCAGGGTCTTCACCTGGTGCGGCGACCAGTACGTATTCGGGGTGAGCCAGTTGATTGCGGCCCCGGTAAGAATTGACTTTGCCAGAGAAGAGCCCGCGAACGCCCGGGCGCAGTTTGCCTTTATGCCATGAGCCGTGACGAAAAAAAGTTAAGTCCAATGTGTCGGTGCCGTCGGTGAGTGTGACTTGCAATCGAGAACCCCCGCGCCCCCGTGCTGGAATCTCAGTTGCGGTGGCGACTTCTGCCATGACGGTCGCACTCTCACCCTCGACTAACGAGGCTAAATCGCTAAGTTCACCGCGAGTCGCGTAGCGCCTCGGGTAGTGATGCAACAAGTCATCAACGGTCACAAGATTGAGGTTTGCCAACGCCACCGCACTCTTCTTGCCGATGACATCTACCAGGCGATCTTGCGGGGCTACCACCGGCAAGAAACCTTAAGAAAAGTGTCGGTAACCACCAATTTGGGTAAATGGTGCACCGTCCACCAGCACTTTGCCCCCATTTGATGATTCACGAACCGAGCCAATCACTTCAAAGCCTTCAGGTAGTGACGCCCCCTCGGGAAACGTGGCAACTATCGCGTGATCGTCCCCACCGGTTAGAGCTAGCGCGGTTGCGTCAAGGCCGAGTTGGGCCGCAGCCTGCACAAGATTGGGGCTTAAGTGAATCTGACGCGTCGCTATATCTATGGTCACGTTTGAGGCGTTGGCAATGTGCCCGGCGTCAGCGATTAACCCGTCGCTTACATCGATCATGCTGGTAGCCCCTGCCGCTGCTGCATTGACACCGGTGTTTTTTTCGAGCTTGGGGTAGGCGTAGGCATCACGCAGTGCCTGGTGCGCGGCCTGAGGTAAATCGGACTCGTTTACGGCGAGACCTGCTGCTGCTAACCCGAGTGGGCCGCGAATGGCGACGGTGTCACCGGCCTTTGCACCGGCGCGAGTCACGGGCTTCATGCCGGCAGGCACGGTACCTAGCACTGATGAGGTGATGTGAATTTCACTGGCAACGCTGACGTCGCCACCGACTATTTGCATTCCTAACGCGCTCGCTTCGGAACCAAGGCCTTCGGCTAGGGCGAGAACCCACTCTTGATTGACATCGGCAGGGCAAGCCAGGGTTATCAGCGCGAAATTCGGTGTTGCCCCCATCGCTACGACGTCGGCGGCACTGGCTGCTACTACTCGGTGCCCGAGTTGTAATGGGATAACCCACTGGCGACGAAAATGCACGCCTTCGGTGAATGCGTCGACACTCCAGACGATGGTGCAGCCTTTGGTGACGCTGAGCGCTGCGGCATCGTCGCCGGTGTCGATGTCGAGAGTGAGTGCAGGTGCGGGGCGTGAGTCTGGCTGCTGCGGCTGGCGCGGCTGATTCTTGCGAAGTGTTTGGGTTATCGCTGAAATTAATTCAAATTCGTCCACAGTGAAGGCAATTTATCTAGAAGCGCGAGATTTTGCGGTATGAACCAAGTCGTCAACAAGTTGGGGGTAAGTGACCCCGCTTGCTTCGAACATGCGCGGATACATCGAGATTTCGGTAAAGCCGGGCATTGTGTTTACCTCACTCACCAAAAGCTCAGTGCCTCGTATGAAAAAATCAATTCGAGCCAGACCTTCACAGCCCATCACATCGAAAACTTGTAAAGACATATTCTGAATCTCTGAAGTGATGTCGCCGTCTAACTGGGCTGGCACGATTAAATCGGCAGAATCATCAAGATACTTCGCCTCAAAGTCATAAAAGAGCCGGGGCGGCTTGACCTTTATTTCGCTGGGCAGACTTGCGACTGCGCCTTGGTGGTTCGGACGCACCAAGACCCCACATTCGATTTCGCGCATATTTTCTATCGCCTGCTCAAAGATGATGCGAAGGTCGTGCTGTGAAGCCTCAGTTATTGCCTGAAAGAGTTGTGCAGCCGTTGGAACTCGGGTCATGCCGACACTCGATCCGCCCCGAGCAGGTTTTACGAACATCGGAAAGCTCAAGTTGCTCTCAGCTACATATGCGACCGCTTGAGTTATGGACTCATTTGAATCATCGTCGAGCTCAAAGAAGGTGAAGTCGGGAATAGGTATGCCAGCAGATTCAAGCTTGGCTTTAGTAGTTGGCTTGTCCATGCAAGCCGCCGATGCGAGCACACCTGAACCCACGTAGGCAACGCCTAAGAGCTCGAGTAGCCCTTGTACGGTGCCGTCTTCGCCGAAGGGCCCATGCAGCACTGGGAAGGTCACATCACAAGTTCGAATTTCGGCTGCACATTCGCCAAAGTGCGCTGCGAAGTCCACGGTGTCGGTGTGGGGCAAGACAGGTAACGAATGGCCTTCACGTTTAGGTACAGCAGCTAACCTCGTCCAAACGCCTTCTTTATTGATGCCAATGAGTGAGACTTCGTGGCCGCCCTGAACTAGAGCCTCTGAAATCGAGCGGGCTGAGAGCAATGAGATCGAATGCTCGCTGCTATGGCCCCCGGCAAGCACTGCAACTTTCACGCCTAAAACCTTAAGGCGGTGACTAGAGGCTTTCTCGCTTCACGCGCATCGACATGAATTCAGGTATTAGTTCACGTGGATTGATTCCGTCTTTGACGATTCGGACGACATCTGCAGTAATCGGCATGTCCACCTGGTAGCGCTTTGCCAATTCAGAAATTGCTGGGGCACTGCTTACCGCCTCGACAGTGCTATTTACCTCGGCCATCGCCTCTTCGACACTCGCACCTTTACCCAGAGCAAACCCAAAAGATCTATTTCGAGAAAGGCTCGACTGGCAAGTTGCTACCAAATCACCCATGCCGGCTAGGCCCATGAAGGTCACTGGTTTGGCACCCATCGCGACACCAAGGCGGGTCATCTCGGCCAGACCACGCGTGATCAAAGCCGATTGAGAGTTTTCACCAAACCCAAGGCCTGCGACTATGCCGTTAGCAAGGGCCACGACGTTTTTGACTGCGCCTGCAATCTCGGTTCCAAGCACGTCGTTTGTGGTGTAGACCCGGAAGTAATCGTTTGAAAATGATTTCGCGAGTTCGGTGGCTCGAGTTTCGTCGGTGCCGGCGATGGTGGTCGCGGCTGGTTGGCGAATCGCGATTTCGGCTGCAAGGTTTGGGCCAGATACCACAAATATTCGGGCCGAGTCGGCGTTTGTGATGTTGGCTATCACGGTTGACATGGGGGCGCCTGTGTCAAGCTGAATTGCTTTGGTCAAGTTGATAAGCGACATCTGCGGTGTTATGTGGGGGGCTGCTCGGCGGACTACTTCGGGCAACTGTCCGCTAGGTATTGCAATAGCAACGGCGTCTGCGTCTTTTATGGCTGCTGCGAGATCGATTGTGGCTTTAAGTGATTCAGGTAAGCGGTGCCCTGCGGGGAGTTTGGGGTGCGTGTGTTGTTTGTTTATCTGATCGATCGTTTTTGGGTCGCGGCCCCAGAGTGTGGCTTGATGTTTTGCGTCACAAACTATTTGGGCAAAAGTGGTTCCCCAGGCGCCGGCGCCTAATACCGCGATGCGAGTCACGAGCGCTCGGGGCGTGGTTCTTTGCGCAAGATCTCTAAAAGGCGGGTGATCTCGTCCATCAAGTTATTTGCGGCTTCGCGATATTGCTCTTGGGTTGGTGTGCCGGTGCGCAGGTAATCGATGTCTAGCGGGGGGCCTGCGATGGCGCTGATCTTCTTTCGCGGGAAGAGATTGGGTTTGCCTGAATAAGGGGCCAGAATTTCTTGAGGGCCCCAGATTGCCATCGGCACAAGTGGCGCGCCTGACTCGACGGCGATTCTCACCGCACCTGAGCGTCCTTCCATTGGCCAGAGGTTCGGGTCTTTAGTGATTGTGCCTTCGGGGTAGACCAAAACTGTTTCGCCCGCTTTAACGGCTTTGACTGCTTCGACGGCGGCAAGTCCGGCTCGAGAGGTACCGCGCTCAACCGGGATTTGTTTGGCGCTGTTAACGATTGTGCCAAGGACGGGGGCTCGTGCGACTGAATCTTTAACGAGAAAGCGAGCGACGCGATTGTTGTCCCAGAGAAAGCGGGCGATTGCCAGCGGGTCGGCCCAAGAAATGTGGTTGGAAGCTACGACGAGGCCGCCGGGCTGATTGAGGTTTTCGCCACCGTGGTAGTCGCGGTAACTAAACATCGAGTAAATGGGTGGGACGACCCATGATGCAAAACGAAACCCCGCACCAATTTGGTCACGCCGTCCAATGGCTTTCGCTGCCTGCGCGCCTTGCGGCGGCGGCGCGGCTGACGGCCCTTCGGCTGACACGTCGTCACTCACCAAAGTTCACCTTGACCTCATAGTGACCCTGACACTATTGCGCCATGCCAAGCCCGGCCTACCCCACTAAACCGTTTTGACCATGCGAACGTCGCTCCAAGCTTTCGGAAGCGCACTCGAGGGTGCCCCTGATTAACGGTTGGGTGGCTGTGGTGCCAGTGAAGGACCCGGCGCGGGGGAAGTCGCGGCTCTGCGGCAGCGGTCGCGGCGGCGGCGGTGACGCCGGTAGCGGGGTCGGCGGCGGGGCAAGTGAGGTTGAACGGGCGCAGCTGGCCCAAGCATTTGCTCAAGATGTCTTGGCAGCACTCAAAGCCGCACCAAGTGTTAGCCGGGTGGTCGTAATTACCGATAGTGACGAGACCTCACGGCTGGCAGAAGCGCTGGGTTGCGAACCACTGGATGACCCCACCAGTGAACTAAATGACGCGATCAGATTTGCGGCCAGTTCAATCGGCGCCGACGACCCCATTTGCGTTTGGGTTTCAGATCTGCCGTGTCTTCAGCCAGACGATGTCGAGACGGTTTTGGCCCAAGCTGCCAGCGTGTTCGCCGCAGGCGCCACTCAATCTTTCGTGCCAGACGAAAATTCCGGCGGAACCACAGCTTTACTCGCGCGAGCCCCCCGCTACCTAACGCCGCACTTTGGGCCCAATTCAGCCAAAGCCCACGAAGCAGCGGGAGCCAGGCCCCTCACGGGCACACCTCGCTCGCGCCTAGATGTCGACACCCAAGCCGACCTCACGCGGGCAATCGCCTCGGGCGTGGGCCCGGCAACTCAACAGAAAAAGAACTAGGGCCCGAGCCAAACGGCCCGAGCCCCCGTCCTAAAAAAACGACTTAGCTAACGACGGGCGGCTGACGCTTGCCCGAAACCACCTCTTTGAATTCCTTGGCTGGCAAGAACTTCGGCACCGAAGTCGCCTTGATCTGGACGGCCTCGCCAGTCTGCGGGTTGCGACCCACGCGAGCCTTGCGGTCTGCGCGCTTGAACTTGCCCAACCCAGAAACCGCGACCTCTTCGCCGCGCGCCACAGAAGCGATGATGTGGTCGATCACAGTGTCCAGCGCCGCAGTGGCGTCTTTCTTGCTCATGTCCGTCGAGCGAATGATCGCGTCGACCAGTTCCGGCTTTTTCAACGTTTCTCCTTATGCCACAGTCTCCATGGCCCGGACGGGCTGGGACGACGGCTCAAAACTATGGGAAACAATGGGTTTTTTGCAGCGGCACGCCCAAAAACATGGGTTTTTTGGGGTCTGGATGGCCTCATGGGCCACGCAAGCCCCGTTAGTCACAAAGGTGGACGGGGGCTGGTGCGGTTTGGGGTCGCGAGGCGGTGCGGGGCTTGGCCGCCTGCGGCCCCTGGGCGCTAGCCCGCCAAATCCAGGGCTGAATTCAGCAACGCATCTGCGTCGGCGTTTTGCTCACGAGGTACCCATTGGAAATCAACTACAAACCCGGCACCCGCCTGCCTCGCACGCCCGGCTAAATCAGCCAACTTCGGATCTTTGATGCGCCAACGCCCAGCCATCTGTTCAATCACCAATTTCGAATCCAGCCGCACCTGAACGCCCGCGCCTGCGCTCGCGTGCTGCTGCAGCCACTCGAGCCCCGCAATGAGCCCACGGTATTCAGCCACGTTATTTGTCGCATGACCAATCACCTGCGCGTCAGAAAAGACAACCTCGGCCAAATCATTTCGAATCACTACGCCATAGGCAGCTACCCCTGGGTTACCCCTCGAGCCCCCGTCCGCCTCAACAACATAGTTAGACATCACCTGGCGAACACAAAATCACACACGAACAAGGATCCGCCCGCACTCATCACACCGCGCCACATCGTCTGCCGGCAAGCCCTGCACTCGGGCGCGCTCACTTGGCGGCAATTGCAACTGGCAACCCTCGCACGCCACGCCTCGAAGTGCGGCCGCCCCTACCCCGCCATGATCAGCTCGCACTTTCTCGTAGAACTTCAACAACTCACCATCTAGCCCTGCCGCGAAATTGGCTCGCTCGGCCTCGACTGCTCGCATCTGTGCCTGAAATTCCGCGACCTTCGCATCGCGAGACGCCACTAACCCCGCCTTGACGGCAGCGATCTCGTCCAGCTCGCCTTGTAACCCCTTAACTTTCGTTTGCACGTCTTCTAAGCCCTGCAGAATTTCAAGCTCTTCGTCTTCGAGTTCTTTCTGCCTTCTTGCCAGCGAAACCAATTCGTGCTGCATAGCCTCTAACTCTTTAGCCCCCAAAGCACCCGACGCGATGGCTGCCTCATCTTTTGCTACCCGCGCCCTTACTTGCTCGACATCAACGTCAACGCGCTCAGCACCCTGCTTTAACCCGCGAGCCTCGGCCTCAACGCTTGCCAACTCAGCACGAATC
>VGAH01000026.1 GCA_016870945.1 Actinomycetota bacterium
AGAAGACGTAGTAGCCACCTTCGTTGGCGGCGCCGTCAGTGACCGGACGCGCGAATCTTGACTGGATCCAGATTCCGGGTCGTCCGTCAACGAGGACCTGCGTGGTCCCATTGCTCAGGTACTGCACATTTGTCCGTTCCTCGGGATTGCGTTCGAGGTTCCGACCGGTGCAGCGCAGCGCACGTCGTTGCATGACCCTCCATGCCTTCTGGGCACTCTTGGCATCCGGGTACACGTAGACGTCGTGCTCGAGTGATGTTGGGTCGGTGACGTCGTCGGTTTCGCCCAGCTCGACCTGGTAGAGCAGGGTCGCTTTCGGTCCCTGGACTGATTGCTGATTCCTGGAACACAACTCGATGACCAGGGACGTGTCGTACTTCGTAGTGAACTCCCAGCCCGCGTCCACCTTCAATTTCGCCGGCGCGTCCTCCCAGACGAGCATCGATGATGCCGCGCGCTCCATGTCCTGCGGGGTTGGCTGACCCTCGGGGGTCTTGTTGGCCGACGCGGCCGGGGCCGAAGCGAGGAGCCCCGCGGCGAGGAGCCCGACGACAATCACGAGTCCAGCCCCGCGGCGCATCCAAATCATCAGCGTATTGTAGTTGCCTCAGCCCAGATGACCTTGGACCGCTCGCGGGCCTATTCGATAGCCAATTGGACGACGCTGCAGACAAGATGGACGAGACATTCCGTGATCCGGCAAGTGACTCAGAAGTGACTGGCACCAATTCAGTCCGTGCATTCAAAGTCTCGGGAATGGCGGATTCTGTTGCAGCACAATGTGTTTCGCCTGCGGCCGCGGGCAGAATCGAACTGCCGACACAAGGTTTAGGAAACCTCTGCTCTATCCCCTGAGCTACGGGGCCGCGAGAAACAGAGTCTGCGAGTTACCCTTCAGCATGCCTGCAGCCATGCATCGCCTTCCCGAAAGATCCACGGCCGGTCGCATTGCTCTATTAGGCGCGGTCCTTCTCGGTCTCGGATTGTGTGTCGCCATCTTCATTGCCTTGGACTTGGCGGCAGCGAACGCACGCGACCTACCGGTGAACACCTGGTTCTGGGATCTAGGACAGACACAAGATTGGGTGCTCGCCCTCGCGGAGTTCTTCTCCTGGTTCGCCGATGGTCCGCGCAACATCGTCATTGCGCCACTCGTTGCCGTGATTCTGGTATTGGTCCGGCGGTGGCGCTGGGCGGTCTTTCTTCTTGTCTCGTCGCAACTCGGGCTGGTGATCTCGAACATTTTGAAGTTTTCGATAGCGCGGGAGCGACCGCCGTTCATTGAGAACACAGACCTGCAGCAGCACTTGTCCTTTCCCTCGGGCCACGCTTTCGCCGGTTTCACTATCTGGGCTGCGATGGCGATCATCGCGTGGTACCTACTCCGGCCGCCGTGGGCGAACGTGGTGACGAGCCTGCTCCTCGTCATCGGGCTGCTTCAACCACCGAGCCGGCTCATCGTCGGCAAGCACTGGATCACCGATGTCCTCGGATCATGGCTGGTGGGTGCCGGCTGGCTCCTATTGGTATGGGCGGCGTTTCTGTGGTGGTTAGCCCCGCGACCCGTCGAGGAACGGGTGTGATCAGTGGGGCTCTTTCGAGCGAATCGGTGAGGGGGAGGTGCAGGCACACCTCCCCCTCACGACGGCTTACTTCTTGAAGCCGGTCCAGACCCCTAGCTCTTCACCCAAATCAATTTCCCTTTAACCTTTTTGCAGGTGTACATGGCGCCCTTGTGCTGTCGCTGTTCGCCAACTTTCTTGCAGGATTTGGTCTTGGTCGCTGTTGGGGTTGCGGTATCAACGGTGCCGGCCTTAAGGGTCAGCACGCCCGAAGTTATTCGGGAATTCGCGTGATTTCCCCCAGGGGCGTAGCCGTACCACACGCGCAATTGCTGCCCAATGAGCTTGAGTGCCGGATCAAGCACGCTTACGCCTTGAGGCGCGAGCAATGGCTGATTTCGAAGGCTCCACGAAATTGCGTCGGTCGAAGACAAAATGCGAAGTTGCTGCGATGTCTGCGTGGTGCTCCCCGGTAGGGGTGCGCCGGTGGTTGAGGCGATCATCAGGTAAGTGCCGTCGGGCATCTGCAGCGGGGCCGGGTCTACGAGGTTCGGGTCATTCGCAATGATGCCCGGTCGTTTTGTCCAGGTGAGACCGTCCGGTGAGGTCGCGATGTACATGCCGTGTTGGGGCTCCATGCTGTTGTAATAGAGCAGGTACGTGCCGTCCGGCTTTCGTAATACATGCGGAACCCCGCAGCCAATGCTCGTGACGAGTGCGCCTGGCTGCGTGACCCAGTTGGTCAGGTTGGTCGAGGTCGCGTATCGCAGTTCTTTGCGTTGCTTGCTGCACTCGACTTCTGACGCGGCATTCGGATTGATGGCAGCGAAGTACATGCGGTAATTGGCAGGCCCCAGTTTGACAATTGACCAATCGAAGCCGTCAGGAAGGGTTGCACCGGCGACAGCTGACCAACTAGTGCCGTCTTTGCTGGTGTACATCTTGGCTGGGTTGTCGGTAGTCCAGAGGTAATAGGTGCCTGTGGCTTCGTCGAAGAAGACTTCGGGGGAGACACCGGGCGGTGAAGAGGCTGTCGCGGGCAGGCCATCAAGAGTTGCACCGGCAATCGTTGTCGGTGTCGCAGAGAGGGCGCCTTGAGCTTGGGCTGGAGTAACGATGTTGGTAAGCACAAGAGCAACAAGAGTGAGAATTGCGAAGAGTGTCCGCTTCATCATTTTGCTTTTTTTCCTTTCGCGGGTGAGCCGAACCAAGCCCCGCAATGCTACTCCGCGCGGCTCGGCTGATTCCTCGGCGCGCAATTCAGCCACCACCCTCCACCGCCTGCTTCAACTTCACCAGCGACTTCGCCATCGCCTTACCCGACCACTTCACATTCGAGCGCACAGCAGGCTTGAACCAATTGTCACTACCGTCTGACCACTCGGTCACCTCAGTCGTATTCGCATCAATCGCCCGCAATTCATATCGCCAAATCTGATTCGTAACCGTCGCCCACGCGATCACCTCGTTCTCGCGAAACTCGACCACCGTATTCGGCACCAAGTACGGCAAATACTTCAACTTCATACTCATCACGAACTTCGCCCCGGGCCCCAGCCGCGCAGGCCCCCGCAAAACCCCCTGGACCATCCCCGACCCGTCCAACTTCGAATGCATCCGCGGGTTCGCCAACAAATCAAAAATCTTCGACGCCGGCGCATCAATCACGATTCGCGCACCCGTGACAAACGGCAGCGGCGACTCAAGAATCTCAGCCTTCACGCGCCCACCTCACTCACGCACCAACCGTAGGCCCGAGTTCTTCGACGGTGCTGTTGCCCCCGTCCACCACCACGCATTGACCCGTGATGTACGAAGCACCAGGCGCACACAACATGGCGATCACATGCGCGATTTCGTCGGGTGTGCCGCTTCGCCCCGCGGGGGTGGCTTGCCCGTGGCGCGCCTCATCTTCAGTTTGCGACGCGGTTGCAACCCAGCCCGGCGCAACCGCATTAACCGTCACCCCAACACCCGCATTCTCGAGTGCCACAGTCTTGGTAAACCCCACGACTGCGGATTTCGCCGCCGCGTACGCACTCTCACCAAACATCGCACCAGTGACACCGGTAGTGCTCGCGACATTGACTATGCGTCCGTAGTTTCTTTCGCGCATGTGTGGCAGCACCGCGCGCGTAACCAAATAAGTCGGCACAAGGTTTCGCGTGAGGGTGTGCTGCCAAGAATCTATTTTTGAAAGATGGACGGGGGCTGCGGTTGGCATTGGGTCGTCCACGCTCGTCATGCCGGCGTTGTTCACCAAGATGTCGATGCGCGCGAATTTTTCAAGTGCGGCGGCGACGAGGGCCTCTACTGATTCGGGGTCGGTTAAGTCTGCGGGCTTGGCAGCCGCCGCCGCACCAAGTTCATTCGCGCGCACCAAACACCGCTCACTCATAGAAGTGAGCATCACTTTGACCTGAAAGTTGGCCAAGAGTTTTGCGACGGCAAAACCGATTCCGTCGGGGCTGCCTGCGCCAGTGATGATGGCCACCTGATCGCCCCAGCCCCCGTCCACGGCACAAGGCTAGATATCCGGCTAGCCTCTAATCGTGCGACGCAAAAACCGCCTGCTCGTCGAAACCGCAATCGGCCTAAGCGTCACTCTCGGCCTAGTCGGTGCCATTTTGTTTGCATTCGTGCCGCCGACTACTAATGGTGCCCACGCACATCAACTTTCTACTCGCGCGCAGAAAGCCGCCATGCCACTTCGCCCGGGCGAAACCGTGATCGCAACCGGCATGAAGGCCCCCTACACGCCAAAGAGTCGCAACACCGCACTCGATGATTACCGCTGTTTCATAGTCGACCCGGGCATAACCCAAGACAGTTTCTTAACCGGTGTGAAGTTCGCCCCAGGCAACTTAAAGAACGTTCACCACATAATTTTGTTTCAACTAGATGCGGCGATGGTGGCAGGTGCGCAGGCTAAAGATGCAACCGAGAAGGGCCCAGGCTGGCAATGTTTCGGTGGCCCAGGTGTGGCAACGACAGCACAAGGCTCGGCCGCTTCGTTAGTTGGTGCGCCGTGGCTTGCCGCCTGGGCACCCGGCGGTGACGAGCACATCGTGCCCGACGGGTTGGGTGTGCCAATAACAGCCGGTGCGCAGATGATCATGCAAGTCCATTACAACTTGCGCGCGGGCAAAACCCCAGATGTTTCGAAACTCGAGTTACGCACCATGCCCGCCACTGCGAACCTAAAACCCCTTTCGACGAGATTGTTGGTGTCATCGGTTGAGATCCCGTGTCAGCCTGGTGAAGTCGGGCCACTTTGTGATCGCACGGCAGCAGTAAACGATGTGGCGAAACGTTTCGGACAAGAGTCGCGGCTTTTTGCTGAAGGTTTGCAACTTATTTGTGGCACGCAAGCTGCAAATGGCGGCCCAGGCACTACTTCAACTTGCGATTGGCCCGTCATGCAAAGTGGCGTCATCTACGCGGCCGCACCACATATGCACCAACTCGGCTCGGCCATGAAGATAACGCTTAACCCTGGCACCGCGCGCGAGCAAACCGTGCTCGATGTTCCGCTTTATGATTTCGACCGCCAAAGCGCGCAGTGGTTGGCAAACCCAGTGAAGGTCGCCCCAGGTGATCGTTTTCGAATCACTTGCAGTTGGCGCCCCGAGCTACGCAAGATGTTGCCAATATTTAAGGGCACCGAGCCGCGTTATGTCGTGTGGGGCGAAGGCACCACCGATGAAATGTGCTTGGGCGTCTTAAGTGTCGGCCGCAACTAACCAGCGCTGTGATTGCGCCGCCAAAGCGCGGCAGTCGTCAGCCCCCACTCAGCGAAAGCGCTGGAATCTCTTCAAACCCCGTGTGGGTGGCCACTAAAAAGCTACGCCCCTGCAACATCAACTCGCGCAAAAGCGAGGTGACCACCTCTTTCATCTCATCGTCTTGACTCGCTAAGGGCTCGTCCAACAAAGTAAGCCACGTATTTCGCATCAAGGTCAAACTCAAAAAGACTCGCTGAAGCTCACCCCCAGAAAGTTGCGTCAGCCGCTTCTCACTTAATTCGGGCACCCGCATGCTTAGACCAATCGCATCATCAATATCTTGCCCATGACTAGCGAACACCTCTTCGACGCTGTAGGGGTAAGCAAATAGCTGCGCTTGTCTTAGCAGCGAGACCAGCGTGCTCAGCCGACTTATCTTCAAACTTCTCAACTCTTCGCCACCTAATTGAATTTGCCCATGCTGGTAAGGCGCAAGGCCGGCTAGTACTGCCAACAAAGTTGATTTGCCCGCACCATTTGGGCCAACCACGCGCATGCTCTCACCGGGGGCGACGGCAAAATCGAGATTTCGTGCAAGTTGCTTCTCACCTGCAGCAAGTGCGAGCCCCTTTACCGACAGCCCAATTGCCGACATCCCGTTTGCAGGTAACTTGGCAGCATTGCTGGCACTATCTGCGTTCATCGATCACCGTTCTTCTAGCAGCGATGATCAAAATCGGTGCCGAAATAATTGCGACGAATATCGTCAAGGGCAGCTCGGTGGGCGCTAGCACATTGCGAGCTAACGTGTCGCCAACCAAAAGCAGTAGTGCGGCGATAAGCCCGGTAGGTAGCAGTAGGTTCTTATTGCGATACCCGACTAGCGATCGCGCGATGTGAGGGGCAGCCAAACCTAAGAAAGCCACGATGCCAACCGCACTGACGCTAACCCCGATCAAGACCGCGATGAGAAGCACCGCACGAGCCCGAAGATGTTTGACGTCTATGCCATTGATGCGCGCATAGTCGTCCCCAAAATTAAGCAGATCGAGCTGATTCATCACGCGCACACTCAATGCGATTGACGCGACGACGAATATCGCTAGCACCGGGATCTGTTCGGGTCGAGCCAGCGCGAGACTGCCGAGAGTCCAAAAAAGAATTGACCTACCTGAACCGGTATTTAGCGCTGCAATGAAGCCCGTAAGTGCCACGGCAACGGCTGATATCGCGATACCGACGACTATGAAGCGATAACCAGAAAGTTGCCCGCGCTTAACCGAGAGCAAATAGGTAGCTGTCACAAAAAGCCCGGCACCTGTTATTGCGGCCAAACCAATTTGCCAAGGTGCGATAGCACCAGCTGCTAGGGCGAGAGCACTACCAAGTGCCGCGCCCCCCGATGCGCCGATGATCGAGGGTTCGGCTATCGGGTTTGTAAACGCAGACTGCGCTAATAGCCCGGCCATACCGATTGCGAAACCAGCCAATACTGCTATTACTACCCGCGGTATCCGTATCTCGGTGAGAATCGAATAGGCGAGCGGGTCGGCAGCTCGCTGGGTCAAGATCTGCAGCGGCTCGCGCAGATAGACGGCCCCGAGCTGCAGTGCGATGTAAGCAGCTATGAGCACAGCTAGCACCAGGCCGAGGGCGACCCATTTCGATTTGGTGGTCAATTAGTAACTAGCAGGCGGGGCTAGCAGTTTTAGGCGAGCTCGAAGTTGTTCAACTAGGGCTGGCGTTCGCGTAGAGAATGACAACAACAACTGATCTTCGACCACGATTACTTGTTGTTGCTTACCTGCCGAGGTCTGTGCGACACCTGGTAACGCCAAAAGCCCTGATATGCCACCAACTGATTCGAGACCCTTGGTCATTACTAAGAGTGCGTCGGGGTTGAGTTTGGCAATGCTCTCAGCCGAAAGCGGGGTGAACGGGTCATTCAAGACTTCGCTCCCAGCGTCAATTGCGCCAGCCATGTCAAGAAGTTGATCAGCACCTGAACCCGTCCCACCGATCAGGTAGATCGCGTTGTTGCCGCGTAGGTAAAGAAACGCAACTCTCGGCTTGGTGCGCACCTCAACGTTGCCATTTGCCGGCAAGGCCAACTGGGTGACTATGGCCTCGGCCTCGCGGGTTAAGCCCAACTTGGAACCGATTGATCGAATCTTGGCAAACATTTCATTCGCCGAAAAGCTCGGCTTTAGCACCAGCACTTCGGCGCCCTGTGATTGCAATTGCTCAAGCTCTGCAGCGTTCGCGCTGCCCTCGTCCAGCAGTATCAAATCGGGCTCGGCCACCAGAATCTGTTCGATATTTACTGCGTGAGCAGGCGAAATCGTCGGCGCCGCAGAAAGCTCCGGACGGGTCTCAGTCGCCGAGACTCCAACAACATTTTGGGTGAGTCCCAAAGAAATCAATACGTCTGAACTGCCCGATGCCAAGGCAGCGATGCGCTTGAACTGCGACTGACCGGCATTCTCGACTATTAACGGCGGTGAGTCAGCTAACGAGACTGGCGTCGAGATTGACTGAGTCTCACTTGCACCACAACCTGCCAGAGCAATTAGTGTGATTCCACACACCACAGCCCTTAGGCCATTCATCGTTGTAGGCACTCACCCATCATCTGCCAGGTTTTGACACTTTTACTTAACATGTCAACTAAAAGTGTCAAAGCGCTTTTTCTAAAACAATGTTATTTTCAATTGTGCTTAACCGCATTACAGAACAATTACAGCAAGGCGCTCACTCATTCGCTAGGGCGATTGTCTGCTCGCTTGCTTTAGCTTTGGCTTTAGTTTTGGCTTTAGCTTTGGCCCCCTCGAGCAGCACCGCCGTTGCTGCAGAAACGAAACCTCAACTAAACGCAAAAGGCCGCTACGGGCAATCACTTAGCGTTGATCGAGGCAATATCGGCCCTGACGGCAAGATCACCGTTTCTGGTAAAGGCTTCGACACAACAGTCGGGCTCTATTTGAGTCTTTGTAAAGAACCACCAAAAGGTCGACAACCAACCCCTTGCGGTGGCGGTATGGATTCAACCGCTGCCACCGGCAGTGCGATTTGGATCGCCAACAACGCGCCCGCTTATGCCGCGAATCTCATCAGACCCTTTGGTGAAGGCGGCACTTTTCGGTTTGAACTTGAATTTCAGCCGACCTTCGGTGGCGTGGACTGCCGTAAAGAAAAGTGCGCAATAACCATTCGTGCTGACCACCTGCGTTCTGGTGATCGCTCACACGACATCCTGATTCCAGTCACTTTTGGTCAAACCCCAGCTGGCAGCCAAGCGGGTTCAAAGAAGCGAGATCAGCAAAACAAGAAACCACAAAAAAACAAAGGAGCAAACAAGAGCAAATGACAAATCACACATTTACTAAGGGCTTGGCTCTGGGCGCAGGGCTATTGCTATCTCTTACTGCTGCCCCGGCACTGGCTCAAGCACCTGCGACATCTAAAGCCAGCGTGACATTAGGTAAGTCAAGTGAGCTTGACCCAGCTGGTGAGAGCATTTCGGTGGCCATTGCTAACTTTCCGGTGCGTGCTGGCTTGTATTTGCAGCAGTGCAAAGAAGCCCCAACCGGGGTGCGGCCAACGGGTGCTGACTGCAATGAACCCGTGCAACTTTGGATCTCACGAATACCTGGTGCGAGCTTCTCACCTAACGCACCAATCACGATGAAGCTTGACCCCAAATTCGGCTCAGTTGATTGCACGAAAGACAAGTGCGTCGTCTTCGTGCGATATGACCACACAGCGCCTGGTGACTTGTCGCAAGATCAAGCAATCGCCATTACTTTCGCGCGGGTCGATCAGTCTTTGGCGCTACCTCGAACGGGTCTAAAGGTGGGCCAGAAACTCTCGTTACCAAAGCGAACCAACGAGGGTGCTGCCATCGTCTATGAAGTCAAAGACTCGAAGCGTTGCTCACTAAAGAACAACGTGGTGACGGGTCTGAGCCTCGGGCGTTGCCGAGTCATTGCCACTGCACCGGCAACAGGCAACTTCTCTGCATTAACTGAAACCCTGCGGCTTAACGTAAAGAGGTAATGCACCGCCCGAACTACCGGGCGCTCGAGGGGTGAGTTAGTCAGTAGCTGACGAAACGGGCTTTAGGGTCGAGAGCGCGTTGACCCCTGCCATCACGAAAGTCAGGCAGTCTTTGATTTCGTCGCCAGCCGGGGCGCCGCCGTCGATTCGAGTCGCGGCAACGTCGGTCGCCTTTCGAATTAATTCGATAGCCAAAGTGATGTCTCGAAGTCCTAATTTCTTTAGTGATGCGTGCAGGGGTGCGACCAGTCTTTGGTGAGCCAGTGCTACCTCGCGCTCGCGCGAAGCGGGCAGGCTGGTCGCGTTGATGCTTTTGGCCAACATGTGCCTTCCGTCGGCGATGTACTCAAGTGAGGTTCTAACCCAAGCCTCGATTTTGGCTTCAGCTGAAAAATGGCCCTTACAAGCTTCGTCGAGAGTCTTGGCGTAGCCGTCTAGTTCGGCCATGATGATCTCGGCGATCAAGTCAGACGAGCTGGCGAAGTATTCATAAATTGCGGTTCTAGAAACCCCAGCGCGGCGAGCGACCGCACTGATAGTTACTACTCGACCGCCGGATTCAATTGCCAACTCGGCCGCTGACTCGATCAAGTTGCGGCGTCGCCACTCTCGTTGCTCGGCAATGCTGCTCGTCTCAATTTTGGGCATGATTGAATCTTTGCAGGCAAGTGAAACTTTGGCTTGGCCGCCTTGGCCATGGCAATATTGGACTTTTTCAAAAATGTCAGACCTTGCGGGTTTAGTGGGCTCTGTCGCGAAGTAACGGGTCGAGTGCTTCGCACGGCGGGTGTTAGCCGTTTGGTTAGCACCGGTGAGGGGTCGAGTTGTTGGCAAGTCGGGTGGGCGGTGTTCGTGGCGCTGATCGCGAGCAAGCCACTGAAATTGGACGGGGTGGCGAGCCTGTTGGCGAGGGGCGCGACGAAATCCTGGTCGAGCTCGCGAAATTGCGGGTGGCAATCGGTGAGGTTCGAGCTGAGTTGGCTGGGCTTTACGCCAAGCGCCAAGCCCTTTTAGTGGCCGCTTATAACCAACGGCTGAACATGTCTGAAGTCGCTCGCACGCTAGGTGTCACGCGTGAGGCGATGTATCGGGTCTTGCGAAAAGAGCTCACCCGCTTCGAGCGTTAGCCTTGACTTCTGCCAACCGCGCCCGCACCATCGCGTTGATCAGCTTGACGTTTGGCCGCCACCCGATCGGCACTTGAAAGGTGTATTTCTTCACCACGTAATCGCTCAAGTGCGGCTTGATCTCACGAATGACGTCACCACTAAACGGGTTTAGCGTGATGTGGTTCTTAGCCACCGACACCCCAAACACGTAAGGCCCAGCTGGGCTTCGAAGCATCGGCTGGTTCCATGCGATTACCAGTTCGAGCTTCGGGTGTTTCTCGCGCGCGGCCTTGAAGATTGCTCGCACGGTTTTGGCTTGCGCTGGCCCGAGTTTGGCGAAGTAATCGGCCGGGCCGTCGAAGCGCTTCGATGATTTCGAGCCGCGGTGAAACATCACTAGGGCGTTGGCGTGCGCCCTGGTAAACCCGTGTTTGTCTTGAAGGTGAGCCATTTGTTCGGGGTATTTGTCGGTCTTTAGTCTCGCTAGCTGGGCTAGCCAGTGCTTTACCGGCTTGCCATATTTCTTCTCAATCGCAGGAAAGTGCGCCTCACGCGCTCCTGTTCTCTTTTCGGCCCCCGACTTCTTAACCCCTGCCCCCGACTTCTTACCCCCGCTTGCTTTCGTCACCACTTGACGATACCTAGTGGTTGATGGGGTGATTCGGATTAAGGGGCTTTGGCCTTGAACTTTCTGACTGCGCGAATCGTCTCGCCAGTCGGTGAGGTGTATTCGGCAACCACCCAGTAGTTGCGCTTGGCTTTTAGTTGGACGGGCACGGCGGTTTTTAGCACTGCCTTGCCTTTTGCGTTCACACTTTGCGAGCCAGCAATCGCCTTAATCTTCGCGGCGTTCTTTGGTGTGGTGAAGTAGTAAGTGACTTGTCCGCCAACGTTTTTTGGTGCCAGCGTGCCGCGGTACTTGACTTCTTTACCGAGTTTGCCTGACGGGCGGAATTTGAAAGTCAAGGTCTTAGCGCCGGCGGCAACGCTTTCTGGTGTTACCCCGCCAAGGGCTACGTCACCACCGACTGCGATAGCTGCCGGCGGTGCTGCGTTACCCGCACCCGCACCCGCCCCCGCGCCTGCACCCGCACCAGCACCCGCACCAGCACCCGGGTTG
>VGAH01000027.1 GCA_016870945.1 Actinomycetota bacterium
AGAAGAAAGTCCAATATTTCTCGAGGTTGCAAACCACCTTGCGAAGCGCGAAATGGATCTGCGATTTCTTCTCGCTGAAAACGTGCACTCCAAACCAGCCACCAAACACCGAGCGCTACTAAAGCCCCCATGAAGGCAAGCACAAGTTTGGGTAAGTGGCGAAGGAGGATCAGAGACACAACCAAGGCAGTGGCAACCCACATCAACCCGAAAGGCCGAGCGGTAGCGGCCATGAAGGCACCGAGTGCTACCGCCGCAAAGGCCCGTCGCAGGTCAGCACTTCGTTGCGAATTGACTTCGACCCGTTTGGTACTAGATCTTGAAACCGCAATGAGGCCGCCTGTCATCAGCAGAGTGCCTGAGATCTCCCAACTTGAAGGCGAGATACTGCTCAAGCTAAATGCAGTAAGTGGCATAAGAATCAAAAGTGCAATCAACCCGGCAAATCGCCATCGTGTTCTCGGTAGGGCCAATAGCAACGCCCACCCAACTATGACGCCATTAAAAAATGCGGATATCGCCCGCGTAATCGTTAAGCCGCCAATTTCTGCAAGGCCGGTAACTTCTGTCAGGCGCAACAACGAGCCGGCAAAGAGTGCATAACCAGGGACGAAGTAGCTTTGAAATCCCTTGACTGTTACTTCATCGGTCGTGATTTCGGGCAAGCACTCTTGTGCAGGCTTAGTTGGGTCGAAGGCGTAACAACCGGCGCGCGGTTTCTCGACGAAGTAATGAGGTATCTGCGTCAGCACGTATGGCGCATCACCGGCACCAACACCTTCGAACCCTTCGGGCAGCGGTGCTGCTAAGCCATCTGTTTGAGGGAACAGCCCCTGTTTCCCCGTAACTAGCGAATACGCCCGAGCCACGTGAGAAGGCTCATCGGGTGTTGACCCAACAGGTGACGCCAATGACCAACCAATCAAAGTCAAACCAATAGCGACCGGGAATAAGAGATATTTTCGTGACGGCCTTGACTTAGTTTTCATCGCAGGTTCATCTTGTCACGTGCCCTATTTAGGTAACAGGGCCACCGAAATCAGATCATTCATGGCACCTGCTAGAGAAAGTGCAGTTTGCTCTGTTGCTTCGACCACCAAAGTGTCTTTGCCCTGAACGTTCGCGAGTGCGGCTAAGACGCGAACTCGGCTGGCCACACGCCTTGCACCTAGACCTTCGACACGATTTGGTGAAGTTGCCATCACATCAACCACGTCACCGGGTCGCACTATCTCGATAACTGCAGGGTCAGTGATTTGAATCGGCACTGCGACTAATCCGTCGCCAACTTCGAAATCCTTCTGGTCATTTGAACCACCACCGGGGGCGATCAGCGTCACAAGGGCAATCACACCCAGCGCACCACCTAAAAAGATGCTGAGTTTGCGACGTGTTTTCACAAAGAGCATGACATTGGGCAACTGCCGGTCGAAATCGATTTGCACCTGGCGAACCTAGGTTCGAACTAGCTCTTCTTGCTGCTCTTTTCCACAGAGGACTTCGAAGACTTAGCTGCCCCAGCGGATTTGCCGCTATCGCTTTTCGCCCCGTCGGTTTTGCCGCCATCGCTTTTCGCACCTTCTGACTTGGCCCCGTCTGACTTGGCCCCGTCTGATTTCGCACCTTCTGACTTGCCACTTTCTGCCTTCGCACCCGACTTCTTCGCTCGGCTTTCTTCACGACTGTCGGTTCGGTAGAAGCCAGATCCTTTGAAAACGACCCCAACTGATCCGAACTTCTTTTGAAGCGGGCCAGAACACTCGGGGCACGTGGTCAAGGCGCCATCACTAAAACTTTGGACGGCGTCGAACTCATGTCCGCATTTCTTGCATACGTATTCGTAGGTAGGCATTTTTTTTAAGCCTCGGCCATAAACATCATGCGAGGGGTGACTATCGCATCAACTCTTTCGTCATGCATCTCGGCAGGTAGTGCATCGAAGATCTCGTCGTCATAAACCAGCGCAATTCGCATAGGCCCGCCGTCGCTAAATCGCGCAAGACCTGCAAGCGCTCGGTCGTAGTAACCCGCCCCGCGCCCAAGACGCACGCCACCTCTCGTAACGGCCAGCGCTGGCACCAAGACTGCGTCAACTTGCTCGAGGCCACCTTTAACGAACTCACCGCGCGGTGTCGGGATTCCCATTGGCCCCGGTGTCAATTCGTCACCGTTGTCTGGCAGCCATCGCAGCTCGCCCGTGGTCTCTGCCAGCGGTAACCAGACTTCACATTTGGTCTTGCGTAACTCACGCCGAATCACATCGGTGGGTGGCTCGCCCCCGACATTCGCGTAAGCGGCAACTTTGGTCATCGACTTGGTTTCAGGCAACGACAGAAATCGGTGCGCGATCATGTTGGCGAGATCTTGGGCATCTTGGGGCGAGTTCTTAAACCGTTGCCCGATGGCAGTTCGCTTGGCCGCAATCTTCATACGTAATTCGCTTTTCGAAGCGGTCATCTGTGCCACCATCTGGTCGAGGTTCATCTAGTAATCATCCTCACCAAAGAGGCACCTTAGGGTCTGGGGTACATGTCGAGACAGGGGTCGAAGTGTCAGCGGTAACGAAGGCGGTAATTCCCGTCGCAGGGCTAGGCACTCGCTTCTTGCCGGTAACGAAGGCGACACCAAAAGAAATGTTGCCGATAGTTGACAAGCCCGCAATTCAATATGTCGTAGAAGAAGCAGTGGCCGCTGGGCTAAATGACGTTCTCTTAGTGACCGGACGGGCTAAGCGCGCTGTAGAAGATCATTTCGACGAAAACTCAGAACTTGAGAACGCATTGGCACAAAAGGGTAATCAGCAAATGCTCGACGCCGTGCGAGGGCCAGTTGAACTCGCGAATATTCACTATGTTCGACAAGGCGTGCCCCGCGGGCTCGGGCATGCGGTGGCATGTGCCAAGCAGCACGTAGGCGATGAGCCCTTTGCAGTCTTGCTGGGTGATGACTTGATAGACGACCGTGATTACGTGCTACCAAAGATGATTTCGGTTCGCGAAAAGCACGGCGGCAGCGTTGTGCTCTTGATGCCCGTGCCTGAGAGCGAAGTCCATCTATATGGATGCGCCGCAGTGCGACCGACCGATGACCCTCAAGTAGTAGAAATCGATGATCTGATCGAGAAGCCAGCTAAAGGCACAGCGCCTAGCAATTTGGCCGTTATTGGCCGCTATGTATTAGACCCCTCGGTGTTTCAAGTCCTTGACGCAACGGCCCCGGGTCAAGGCGGCGAAGTGCAGTTAACCGATGCGCTGAGGGTTCTCACCAAGACCGACGCCATTAAGGGTGGTGGGGTTAGGGGAGTGCTATTTGATGGGCGCCGTTATGACACCGGTGACAAACTTTCATATCTAAAGGCCGTCGTGCGACTTGCTGCCGGCCGCTCAGACCTGGGCCCTGAATTTAGAGAATGGCTTAAGAGTTTTACTGACAGCCAAGAGTTCAGTTCACCAAAGAATTGACCTCGCTGCTTGAGACTTCACTGTTAGAAGGTAATCGCGTGCAAGAGGGCTTAAAGATCCAGACGGCAGAACTGTCTACGTTTTTAACTGCTTGTGTTGGACGAATTAACGTCTTGCCGGCTGGTGAAGTTCCTTTAGGTGAGGCCGTTGGTTGCGCTGCAGGGGCCTCTGGGCTGGTACCCGCCGGTGAGTTAGTCAGTGTCGCAACAACCATGGAGCTCACATCACGTGGCTTCACATCTTTGCGCGTACACCCCCGTCCAAGAGTCTTCGTAGTGGCGGTTGGCGACGAAATTGACGCAGCAGAGCGAGCCAAGCTGCTCGCAGCGTTGCTCGAACTTGGCGGGGTTCGGGTCACATCACTTGCGGGAATGTCAGAAGAATCCGATGACGCACTTGAGGTTCTAGAAAACCAGTTGGATTCAATCGATTTCGTGGTGCTAAGTGCCGATGTTGAAAGCGAGTTGTTCATCGCGCTCTCACAACTAATCGATCTCTCAGTCGTGCAACTTAAATCCGAACCGGGTGGCGTTTGCGCTTTTGCTGAATTGCGTTCACCAGGCGGGCGGGCCATCCCACTGGTGGTGTTGCCAACTGAGTGGCGAGCGATGGCAGTTCTAAGCGAAGTTCTAGTCGGCCCGATGGTGCGGCGACGGGGCGGTGACCATGAGATTTATCAACCGATCGTGCGCGCGCGTTTGACGTCTGCTGTCACGCCAAAGATGCGAGGCTCGACTCGAGACCGAGCGTTTATTCCGGGGCGATTGCACGAGAAGAAGGGCATGTGGCACGTCGAGCCATTAGCTACGTTGCATGCGCCGCCAATCAAAGGCCTAAGTGATTCGGTTTTTGCAACGAGTAATTGCCTGGCAGTTATTCCAGCAGGAACAAAAGAACTTGAGAAAGGTGACGTGGTAGGCGTGATGCGCCTGGATGGGCGGCGAACCGGCGGCTGATGAGGCAATTACGGTTCGGGTCAGTCGAACTGCGCCCGATGCGTTTGCGCGATCGCTCTGCTTGGCTACGACTTCGTTCGGCTAATAAGAAATGGCTAGACCCGTGGGAGGCGACTCTTCCCGGACAAGCAAATTTCGAGATTCCATTCTTTTCTCTACTTGTCGCATATCGCGCTGAATGGCGCGCTGACCGTATGTACGCCTTCGTGATGCTCAATGAAGGTCATCTAGTTGGCCAAGTGACAGTCGGTGGTATCAGTCGTGGTTCGCAAAGCAGTGCCTACATCGGGTATTGGGTCAGCGAGAGTCATAGCGGACGGGGTATCACGCCAGTTGGGGTCGCCCTTGCCACTGATTTCTGTTTCGACGAGCTGGGTTTAAACCGCGTCGAAATCAACGTCAGACCTGAAAACTTGCGAAGTATTCGAGTAGTCGAGAAGCTGGGGTTTGCTAAAGAGGGTTTTAGGCGACAGTACTTGCATATAAATGGACAGTGGCGTGATCACCATTTGTATGCGCTGTGTAAGTCAGATTGCCCTGAGGGGTTGCTACAGCGATGCAGGTCACTCCTCGAGAACAAAACTGCTTCGGTAGGTGCGACACGCAGCTAATTGGAAGTAAAAACTCGTAATACCCATTTAGCCTCACGGACATGGGGTCGGGTGCACTTTGGGTGCTCATCGCTTTGCTTTGGGCAGCAGTGCTGATTCCGATTCTTTGGCGCAAACAACGTGAAATGAAAGAGAAGCGATCAATCGACGACTTTCAACGCGCTATGGGCCGATTAGGTAGAACTGCAATGCCAAGGGGAGTGCAAATGACTTTGCCAGCTCGTCGCGCTGCGATGCGGCGCAGAAACGTCACAATTTTACTCGTAGCTCTAGTGCTCATCACTGCGGTCGGGGCCGCACTGGGCGTCTTCTCAGTCGTCTTTTTGGCAGTCACCTCACTTTTATTGGCGGGTTGGTTGATTCTGGCTGCACGCGCGGCAATGCAGTTGGCAGCAGTTCCTACTTCAGAGACTGAGGCAGAGAGATTTGCTGCAATTTCGCAAAGACTTGAAGAGAAGGCGCGCACAGAAACTGCAAGAGTTGAAGTACAAGCGCCACCACGGGTGTCTGAAGTTGACGTCTATGTCAACGAGCCCGTTGAGATTCAAGCCTTGACCAGGGCAGAGTCAATGGCTATGCACCCGGCGACTCTTGGCTGGGTGGCAGTTGAATCTCCGTTACCTGCTCATGTGCGCGCACCGGCAGTTCCAGTTGGTCAGCGCACGCCTGGGTTAGAGAAGCCTGGTTCGTGGAGTGAATCCATGCTCGAGCAATTAGAAGTACGCAAGAGCTTGGCTGAGCAACTTGACCTTGATACTGCGATGGACACGCAAGAAATTCCGATCGTTGCTGAAGTGCCGATTCGTCGCGCAGCAGGCGAGTAAGTACTCACACGTCAACAAAAAAGTAAGTTAGTTACCCTGAGCGCTCGGGGGCTGTAGCGCAGTCTGGTAGCGCACCTCGTTCGCAACGAGGGGGTCAGGGGTTCAAATCCCCTCAGCTCCACAGGGCGGTGTGATGGGTATGAGTGGCACCTTGACTATCGCGGCAACGCCGATCGGCAATGCTGGCGATGCAAGTGCGAGGCTGCGGGATGCGTTGGTCGAGGCCGACGTGATTGCCTGTGAAGACACCCGAAAACTCCAGCGGTTGCTTAACGACTTAAGCCTGCGGACAACCGCACGGTTTGTCGTCTATCACGATGTAAATGAGAGAAAACAAGCGCCAAAGTTGGTTGAGTCTCTTGTTGATGGCAAGTCGGTGCTGTTGATCACCGACGCAGGTACACCTCTAATTAGCGATCCTGGCTATGAACTGATTCGTAATGCCATTGCAGCCGATGTTCAAGTGCGCGTATTGCCCGGCCCGAGTGCGGCACTTGCAGCCTTGACTCTTTCTGGTTTGCCGCCTGACCGCTTCGTTTTCGAAGGCTTCTTGCCCAAGAAGTCAGGTGCTCGAAAGACCCGACTAAGAGACCTTGCCGGTGACTCGCGAACGTTCATCGTTTACGAAACCAGTCGTAATTTGCCGCGAACATTGCAAGAGTTGGCCGAGATCGTCGAACCAGACCGCAAGGTCTTCATCGCGCGCGAATTGACCAAAGTTCATGAAGAGCAGATTCGAGGGCCGCTAGGCCAAGTGATCGCTTCGTTAGACGGACGCACTTTGAAGGGTGAGGTCGTGCTTGTCGTCGAGGGCCTAACCCGAGCAAAGCGACTGCGACCAAACGAAACCTAGGATTCGCAAAGACATGGCTAAGCCCTTTTTTCTGAGCACGCCCATTTACTACGTCAACGACGCGCCTCACATCGGCCACGCCTACACGACCACGGCCGGCGACGTGTTGACGCGCTGGCACCGTCAGCGCGGCGAAGAAGTCTGGTTTTTGACGGGCACAGACGAGCACGGCACAAAAGTTCAGCGTGCGGCGCAAGAACATGGCGTGAGCCCTAAGAAGTGGGTTGACGATCTCGTGGCAAACGCCTGGCTGCCAGTTCTAGAGACTCTTGATGCAGCCAACGACGACTTCATTCGAACTACTGAAGAAAGACACGTCCATGGTGTCCAGGTTTTCTGGCAGCGGCTGAAAGATTCTGGCGCCGTCTACCAAGACACATATGTCGGGCCTTACTGCGTCGGGTGCGAAGAATTCAAATTGCCGGGTGACTTGATCGAGGGGTCTGGCGAGTTCGAAGGGCAGATGGTTTGTGCAATTCACGGCAAGCCTTGCGAGATGTTGGAGGAATCAAATTGGTTCTTTCGTTTAAGCGCTTATAGCGACGCCCTGCTGAAGCACTATCGCGACAACCCCAATGCCGTGCGCCCGACCAGTGCCTATAACGAAGTGGTTTCATTTATTGAACAAGGACTTACCGATATCTCAATGTCACGCTCAGCAGTTGATTGGGGCATTCCACTGCCTTGGCAATCCGAGCAAGTTGTTTATGTCTGGTTTGACGCGCTACTTAACTATGTGACTGCTGCAGGTTTCGGTGCCGAGCCAGGTTCGCCAGAAGCAGAGCGTTTCAATCGCATTTGGCCCGCCTCGGTGCATTTGGTTGGTAAAGACATTTTGCGATTTCACGCGGTGTATTGGCCGGCAATGTTGCTGGCAGCCGGTTTGAAACTGCCCGATCTGGTATTTGCACACGGCTGGTTACTCGTTGGCGGCGAGAAGATGAGTAAGTCAAAACTAACTGGCATAGCGCCAAGTGCCATCATCGACTATTGCGGTTCGGACGCCTTTCGCTATTACTTCATGTCGGCAATCAGATTCGGTTCAGACGGTTCATTCTCTTGGGAGGACTTAACAGCGCGTTACACCGCTGAACTTGCAAACGGCTTAGGTAATTTGGCGTCACGCTTGACTGCGATGGTCGAGAGATATTTCGACGGCAAACTGCCACAGGCTGGTGAACTCACCGTGCCCGACCTGGCGATTAGAGACGCCCTCGTCCAATTACCTAAAACAGTCGATGAAAAGATGTGCGAGCTTGATTTTGCTGGCGCCATTGCGCAGGTGCGATCTTTAATCGAGCTAACCAATGGGTATGTCACTGAACAAGAGCCCTGGGTGTTGGCGAAAGACCCAAACAAATCTGAGCGACTAGCCACTGTTCTTTATGTGGTAGCTGAAGTCTTAAGAGTTGTGGCTGTTTTGTATCACCCAGTGATGCCAAAGAGCACGCGCAAGCTCTGGGAATCGATTGGGGCAGAGGGTGTGTTTGGGCCTTTAGCTGACCAACGTGTAGACGCGTCAGCAAGTTGGGGTTTACTGCCTGCGGGCACGTCGGTGGTGAAGACCGAAGCGCTATTCCCGCGATTAGCTGAAGAAGAGTGACCGGCAATTTAGAGGCGAGTATTCGACCACCCACACCAGATCCGCTTGGTCTGCCACTTGCTGATTCGCACACTCACCTTGATCTTGATTCCGAAACCGACGGCACTACCCCAGATGCGATCTTGGCTCGTGCCAAGTCAGCCGACGTCGAGTTATTGGTTCACATCGGCACCGACGTTGCCTCATCACGATTTGGCGCAGGCTTGGCTAAGTCACGTAGCGATATTCGAGCGGCGGTGGCTCTGCATCCAAATGAAGCGCCTGAAATCGCGAAAGCTGGTGGTCAAGCCACCCTTGATGAATCTCTAGCTGAAATAGCAGAGCTTGCCAATTCGCCCCACGTCCACGCAATCGGCGAAACTGGTTTGGATTTTTATAGGACGGGGGTCGAGGGGCGCACAGATCAAGAGCATTCGTTTCGCGAACACATTCGAATCGCCAAATCAGTAGGCAAGCCCCTCGTGGTGCACGATCGAGATGCCCACATTCAGATTTCCGAAATACTGGCTGAAACGAAACCCCCGATAGTTGTTCTGCATTGTTTTTCTGGTGATGCTGATCTTGCCAAAGAGTTCGTGGCCCGTGGGTACTTCATCTCATTTGCCGGCAACATAACCTTTAAGAATGCAGAGAACTTGCGCGAGGCTTTGCGAGTGGTTCCGCTGGAATTGCTATTAGTTGAAACAGATGCGCCCTTCTTGACACCTATGCCCTACCGCGGCAAGACAAATTCTTCTTATTTGATTCCACTCATCGTTGCAGCGATGGCAGAGGTGCGAAATGAGTCACCAATAGATGTGGCGCAAGCAACGTGGCAAAACACCTTGCAAATATTTGGCGATTTGCCCTCGTCATGAATCGGCTTTTTCTGGCACGCTATCGACGTGCAAAAAACAATCGCGTGCTTGATCGCTGCCTGCGTAGCTGTTACCGGGGTCTTAGTCGCCGTACCTGCTCAAGCTGACGTGACTGAAATTGCTGATCGAGGTTCTGAGAAAGTCTCGCGCTCTCGCGGATTCCCCGCTTTTTCAGAGCGAATCGAGAGTTTGAACTGGAGCGCCTTGGCAGGCTGTGAAGCCGGTGGACGTCCGAAGGCAATTGGCGGGGGTGGGCGCTACCACGGCATGTATCAGTTCACAGTCTCAACTTGGAAGAGTGTCGGCGGCAAAGGGTTGCCCTCGAAAGCTAGCGCTGCAGAACAGACCTACCGAGCCAAGTTGCTCTACCAACGTTCGGGCGCGGGCCCCTGGCCAAATTGCGGTAAGAAACTGAAACCAGGGAACCAATAGCAGAAGCAAGTTCATTCTTTCGGGCTCGAGATGTCGCCGAACAAATTGGTTTTAAACCTCGCAAGCAATTTGGTCAGAACTTCGTCGTTGACCCCAACACGATCGATCGAATCATACGGTTGGCGAATGTCACCAACGAAGAAGTAGTGCTCGAAGTTGGACCCGGCCTTGGTGCGTTGACCCAAGCCCTGGTGAAGGTGGCCAAAGCCGTGCTGGCTGTCGAACTAGATGTTCAACTCGCCGCCAGATTGCCCGAGACGCTTGTTGAACTGGCCTCTTCTTCGCCAAACGGTCTTGAATCGCTAACGCAGAACACCCCATGGCGGGTGTTGAACCGCGATGCACTTGGCATGAAGTCAGCGGACTTTCAATTCGCCTTGAGCGCGGGTGAAATTGTGCAACCGAACTTGGTGGTCGCGAACCTGCCCTACAACATTGCTACCCCGTTGGTTCTGCATTTGTTTGAGGTGTTGCCTGAACTCGAGCGCATGTTGGTGATGGTGCAAGCCGAGGTCGCAGAACGTTGGTGTGCGCCAGCGGGGGGCAAGACCTATGGCGTGCCCACCGTCAAATTGGAATGGTTTGCAAAGTGCCAAGTCGTGGGCCATGTAGATCGCTCAGTTTTTTGGCCCAAACCCCACGTTGACTCATCTTTGGTTGAACTGATCAAGAAACCCCCGCCGAGCACCAAGGCTTCTCAAGAAAAGGTATTTCGACTCATTGATTCAGCCTTTTCACAGCGCCGTAAGACCCTGGTTAATTCGCTGACTAGTCGCGGGTACCCACGCGAGGCTGTGCAGGCGTCACTGGCTGCTATGGAACTACCCGAGAAGGTGCGTGGTGAGAGGCTTACCTGCTCGCAGTACGTGACCCTGAGTGATTCTCTAGCCGCTTTCGCAAAGTAGCTGCTTGCCTAGCATCAGCTTGTGAACGTTCTCGCGTTACCCGCAAAGGCCGGTAATCGCGTGACAGTGAAAGCACCCGCCAAAATAAACATCCAGCTTTCCGTTGGTGCGCCGAGATCTGACGGGTTTCATGACATCGCGACGGTCTATCAGGCGGTATCGCTGTTTGATGAAATCTCTGTTACCGCTTTAGCCCCTGGCAGCGGCGCGACCATTGAAATCACCGGCGATGAAGCCGCAGACCTAACTGCCGATGAGAACAATCTTGCTCATCGCGCTGTAACTACCTTGGCCAAGAAGTTAAAAGTAAAACCGGACTGCCACATCGAGGTCAAGAAGTCGATTCCGGTTGCAGCCGGCCTAGCGGGCGGCAGTGCCGACGCAGCAGCCGCGTTGGTTGGTGCGAACACTCTTTGGGGTAACCCATTAAGCAAAGAGCAGTTGGCAACGATGGCTGCCACTTTGGGCTCAGATGTTCCATTTGCTCTTCGCGGCGGAACAGCCGTTGGTCGAGGTCGAGGTGAAGTCTTGGCACCGACTCTGTGTCGTGGCGAGTTTGCTTGGGTTCTGGCCTTTGTTGAGGGGCAGATTTCGACCCCTGAGTCATATCAATTGTTGGACGAATCCCGCGCGTTACACGAAGTAGCAGAGATAGATGAGCGGGTTTTGACTGCGCTAGCAACCGGTGATTCAGCAGCACTAGGTGCTGCCCTCAGTAACGACTTACAAGATGTAGCGATTCGACTAAAGCCGAGCATCTCGTCTTTACTCGAGTACGGCATGCAAGAGGGTGCTTTAGGTGCGTTGGTTTCGGGGTCTGGCCCTACTTGCATATTCCTGGCGCGCGATAATGACCATGCCATTGATTTGGCGGTGCGACT
>VGAH01000028.1 GCA_016870945.1 Actinomycetota bacterium
AACTCATTTAATGGTGCCTCAGATCGCGCTATTAGTGCCACGTCAGCGCCAGC
The DNA here is from genome assembly GCA_016870945.1 of Actinomycetota bacterium. Lineage (GTDB taxonomy): Bacteria > Actinomycetota > Actinomycetes > S36-B12 > UBA5976 > VGAH01. The sequence goes on from VGAH01000028.1 coordinate 54, forward strand.
TTCTGCCATTGCAATAGCGATAGCGCGCCCGATGCCACGCGATGCGCCGGTGACCAAAACTTTCTGACCTGCCATGCTCTGCAGTGCAGCGGGGTTCGTGCTGCTCATAGGTCGCTCCACTTTGTCATTGGGCCATCCCAGTTATTCGGCAACGGGGCGCGATTTAGTGCCACTGCTTGCACGATCTGGTTTAACACTTGACGAACGTAGGGCTCCCCCGTCCAAAGATGTTTTGCCCCTGCCACTTCAATGACTTTGGCTTGCGTTAGTGGCTTAAACCGATCGCGTGCCTCTTTTGGCGGCAAAAACTCATCGTGTTCAGGTATAAGAGCGATCACGGGCCGATTCGAATCGCTCCAAGCGGCGAGTTCGGCGTCGGTGATCGTGCGCAGCGGGGGGCTTAGTAAAATAGCGCCGCGGACGGGTTGACGATTGCCGTGGCGCAATATGACATCGGTGCCAAAAGACCATCCGACCAGCCACGGGTCAGGCAGGGCGCGAGAGGCCGCCCAATCAATGGCGGCGTTTAGGTCTTGGCCCTCGAGATATCCGTTATCGAAGCTTCCTTCGCTGGTGCCATCTGAGCTGGTAGTGCCACGGGTGTTAAACCTCAGAACTGCAATGCTCGTAAGCGCAGGTAAGCGCCAAGCCATCTTTCGAAAAAGGTGGCTTTGCATGCTTCCACCGTGGGTGGGCAGCGGGTGCACCATGATCAATAGCGCGCTTGGTTCACCATTTTCGGGTAGGGCGATGTCGCCAACGAGCTTTAGGCCATCTGCTGTTTGCAACGTTATGGGCTCTCGCGTCGCCGGCAATACCGAATTCGGCCCTATTTCAGCCACTCGTCGAGTTAGAACCTTCTCTGCGCGACATCGCGGCGGCGCCAACAAGGCGTGTGCCAATGACGTCGCGCGGCAACCCCTTCGGGCCGATCAGCTCGCCACACCACAACGTGCGCCACACCTATTGCCACCTCGTGATCACACCCGGGGCATCGATATTCCTTAGTCGAACCCCCGGCCTGCACACCGCGTACAACCCACTCTTCCCCGCCCCAAGTATCGACTCGCTGATACCCGACAACTCGAACCGGGCGCCCAACGCCAACCGCCTCACGAGCTTTGCTCTTACGCCGCGGCAACTACCGCTGCCCTCGCGGAGTCCATCGAAAAAACGCCAGCGCTAACACCAACCCCACCAACGCCCAAAGCCCCAAAACCAGCGCCACCATGGGTAACTCCCAGCCGCCACCAACTTCTGCGGTCTCATAAGTCTCAGGCAAGAACACACTTCGCATTCCTTGGGACATCCACTTCAAAGGAAAGACAGCAGCAAACTGCTGCATCCACTCTGGTAATTCGTTGTAGACGAAAAATACCCCTGAGGTAAATTGCAAAACCAGAACAATCGGTGTGACGATGGCTGAAGCAGCCCGCGAACTCTTAGGCACAACTGAAAAGGCAACACCCAGCAAAGTCCACGCAACAAGCGACACCACGCTGATCCACACAAAGGTGAACCACTTAAACGCGCTATCTGGCAAGGACAAGCCAAACAGCGCAATACCAATGCCAAGCAAGATGGCAACCTGCGCCACATACAAAACCGCGTAAAGCCCGATCTTGCCGACAAAAAATGCTGACTTTGGCATCGGTGTGCCGCCTAATCGCTTGAGCGTGCCGTCTTGTCTTTCTTGCGCAAGGTTTATGACGAGCCCTTGGAACGCCGTGTACAAGACGCCTGAAGCGATCATGCCGGCCGTGAAGTACTGCGAAAACGAAACTCCACCCGGCATTTCAGAATCTGTAAAAACAGAACCAAAAACCACCAACAGCAGAACGGGGAAAACCAAAGTGAACACCACCGCAGCCGGGTCACCAAAAAACGACTTCAGTTCGAAGTTAACTCTCGCGATGCCACTAGCTACAACCCCGGGCAATTTCACGCTAGCCATCGACGCTAACTCCAACCGCAGCCTCACCAACGAGTTCTAAATAGACATCTTCTAAAGAAGGACGGGTAACCGTTAGCCCCACTGGCTCATGCCCCATCTCTTGCTTAAGTTTTGTGACGAAATCTGCTGGTGCTGCCGTCAGCTGTTCTTGCAGTTCCCCCCCAGAACCAACCCAGCGCACAGTGGCCATGTCACCAGCACGGGCACGTAAATCTTGCAATGACGAATCGGTAACGACGCGCCCGTGATTCATAACCACTACTCGCTCTGCCAAAGCCTCTGCCTCAGCCAAGTAATGCGTGGTGAGAAGAATCGTCGTCCCCTCACGATGTAACTGTTTGATCAAGCCCCAGAAATCTCGACGAGCCTCGGGGTCAAAGCCTGTGGTGGGTTCATCTAAGAACAAAAGCTCCGGGCGCCCAACGATGCCCAAGGCAACATCAAGTCTGCGCCGCTGCCCACCAGACAAAGAGGCGACTTTCGAATCAGCCTTCGACCCCAGCCCGACAAGACCAATTAACTCATCCACCGACCGAGATCGCGGGTAAAGCTTGGCGTAATGACTCAGCAAAAATCGCACGCTCACGTCGCTGCCGTCAGATGCGGTTTGCAAAACAATTCCTATTCGAGCGCGCCACTCGCGCCCGGCCTTACCTGGGTCAACGCCGAGAACCGATAGCTCACCTGAAGTCCGCTGGCGATACCCCTCGAGCATTTCGATCGTGGTGGTCTTGCCCGCACCATTAGGCCCGAGCAGGGCGACAAGTTGGCCCGTCTCCACGGTGAGGTTGAGACCGTCTACCGCCTTGAACGTGCCATAGGCCTTGACCACGTTGGCAGCCTCTAGTGCGCGGGTAATGGCAGCAGGCTCCAAAATCTGGGGGTGAGTTCCTGGGGAAGTTTCTCATACATTTTTGGGCCTCTCATTGCGGCATTCGTCATTACCGTGCTGGTCTTGGTTCTTCGATGGTCACACGCACGCCCGTCACCCTTAGTAACTAAATCGAAAAAAATTACCCCCGCAAACGATTACGGACTCTTAGTCCCCGTAGCCGCTCCCCCCACGCAGCGTGAAGCACAAAAACTCGTAAACCTCCTTGGCTCACGAAGCATTAAGGCAACACTTACCAACACCACCGACGGGCTTCGAATCTTGGTATGGCCCCACGAAGTAACGCGTGCGAATCAAATACTTTCGCGTGACACCACTGCCCCTAGCTCGCGAAGGGCCGGCACGAACCCCTCGTAACCACGATCAAGATGCACCACATCGCTTAACACAGTGGTGCCATCAGCCACTAGGCCTGCACACACCAATGCTGCCGCGGCCCTGATGTCACTGCCCTCGACTGGTGCCCCAGAAAGACGCGCCTTGCCCCTGATGAAACAGTGGTGACCATCGATATGCACATCAGCGCCAAGCCGCACCAATTCTTGGACGAAGCGAAACCGCGCCTCGAACACATTTTCAGTAACCATCGCTGAGCCATGTGCCACCGCGTTTAGCGCAATGAAATGTGGCTGCAGATCGGTTGGAAAGCCCGGATAAGGCAGAGTCACCACGTCCACCGCCTTTAAGTCACCATCACTTGTCACGCTTAGTTCACGTCCATTAGAACTTATTTCAACACCGGTTTGCGCCAGCTTTTCTAATGGCATCTCCAAAAACTCTGGGCAGGCGTTTTCAATCGTCACGCGCCCGCTTGCCATTGCGGTAGCAACCGCCCAAGTTCCCGTGACGATTCGATCCGGAATCACCGTGTATTCGGTTGGGTTAAGAGCCTCAACCCCATAAATCGTTAATGACGCGTCATCAATGCCTTCAATCTGTGCGCCCATGCGCAAGAGAAACCGGCATAGCTCCATGACTTCGGGCTCTCGAGCGATGTTCTCTAGTCGCGTGACCCCGTTGGCCAAAACCCCTGCCAGAATCAAAGTCTCTGAAGCACCAACGCTCGGAAACTCCAAGACTATGTCGGCACCTTGCAAGCCCATCGGTGCCTTCGCGTGCAAGTAGCCATGATCACTGGTGATCTCGGCACCCATTTGAGTAAGCCCCGCGATGTGAATGTCAAGCCCCCGCGAACCAATTGCATCCCCACCCGGGAGTGCCACATCGGCCTCGCCAGTGCGCGCCAACAGGGGCCCAAGTACGGCAGTTGATGCACGCATCTTTCGTACTAAGTCGTAGTCAGCCTGGTGGCGAATGCTCTCGGGTACATCGATAGTTAAAACACGTTCGGACGGGTCATGCGCGACCTCACAGCCCAAGCGCCTTAGCAATTCACTCATGATCGTTACGTCCAGAATGTCTGGCACATCTCGCAGCGTCGTCTTGCCCGTTGCCATCAAGCTTGCTGCCATCAATTTCAGCGCGCTGTTTTTGGCACCGCCGACTCGCACTCGACCGTTTAGTGGCGCCCCGCCTTCGATTCGGATGATTTCGTTCAGGTTCGAAGTCACGTCTTGCACCCGATGAGGGTACGGTCAGCAAGTGGTCAGATTGACGCGCATCTACACGCGAACCGGTGATGACGGCAGCACAGCACTTGGCGACCTAACTCGCACCCGAAAGACCGACCTTCGCCTTGAGGCCTATGCAGATGTGGACGAGGCCAACTCAGCAATCGGAGCCGCCATCGCGGTCGGCAACTTAGAACCTGATGTGGTTTCAGTCCTTACTCGCGTCCAAAACGACCTATTCGATCTAGGTGCTGATTTATCAACACCGGTAGTAAAGAACCCCGAATACCCGCCACTTCGTGTCATCGATTCACAAATTGACTACCTCGAGACCCAGTGCGACAAGTTCAACGCCGAACTGCCGGAACTGAAGTCGTTCATATTGCCTGGTGGTAGCCCCGGTGCAGCGATGTTGCACGTAGCCCGCACCATGGTTAGACGAGCCGAGCGCGCTACATGGCGTGCTTACGCTGAGTTCCCTGACGAGATGAACGTGTTAGCGGCCAAGTACTTAAATCGGCTCTCGGATTTGCTGTTTATTTTGGCTCGATATGCCAACCGAGCATCCGGTGACGTGCTCTGGAAGCCAGGGGCGAACCGCTAAACGCCGGCGAACCGCTAACCGCCCGCGCCCAAACCGCTAGCTGGAAGTAGTCACCTCTTCACCCAAGATAATCACGTTGTCTGAATCGACGGTCACAAAACCGCCATTTACTCGCGCCGTAACTTCAGAACCGTCAGTTGCCCGAACAAGCACAGGGCCATCGCCCAAAATTGCCAACAGTGGCGAGTGCCCCGGCAAGATCCCGATCTCGCCATCTAACGTGCGCAACACCACGGTGGAAGCCTCACCAGCCCAAACCTTCTGAGTCGTTGAGACCATCTCTACCGTTAATGGCACGAGAGTTACTTCTTCTCTAGTTCGGCCGCTTTTTTCTCGACATCTTCGATGCCACCGGCCATGAAGAAAGCCTGCTCGGGCACATGGTCGTAATCGCCGTCTGCTAGCGCCTTAAACGACGCCACGGTTTCTTCAAGCGGCACGAACGAGCCCGGCTGCCCCGTGAATGCCTCGGCCACGAACATGTTCTGGCTCAAGAAGCGCTGAATGCGGCGCGCTCTGGCAACCAGCACGCGATCTTCTTCGCTTAGCTCATCAATACCCAAAATGGCGATGATGTCTTGTAAGTCTTTGTAGCGCTGCAAGATTTCTTTGACTCGCTGGGCAACCCGGTAATGCTCTTCACCTATGTATTGCGGCGCCAAGATTCGAGATGTCGAATCCAGAGGGTCTACCGCGGGGTAGATACCAAGTTCAGAAATTGGACGAGATAGCACGGTGGTTGCGTCCAAGTGCGCGAACGTGGTGTGCGGTGCAGGGTCAGTGATGTCGTCAGCCGGTACGTAAATCGCCTGCATCGAGGTAATCGAGTGGCCACGGGTCGAAGTGATGCGCTCTTGCAACTGGCCCATCTCGTCAGCCAACGTGGGCTGATAACCCACGGCCGATGGCATACGACCCAGCAAAGTTGAGACCTCAGAGCCTGCTTGGGTGAATCGAAAGATGTTGTCGATGAACAACAACACGTCTTGTTTTTGCACATCGCGGAAGTACTCAGCCATCGTCAATGCCGCCAGCGCCACACGCATACGGGTGCCCGGGGGTTCGTCCATCTGTCCGAACACCAGGGCCGTTTTGTTGATTACACCTGATTCAGTCATTTCCAAAAACAAGTCGTTACCTTCGCGAGTTCTTTCACCAACTCCGCCGAAAACCGACACGCCACCAAACTCTTCAGCGACGCGATAGATCATCTCTTGGATCAAGACGGTCTTGCCCACACCGGCACCACCGAACAAACCGATCTTGCCGCCCTTGACGTACGGGGTTAACAAGTCGATCACCTTGATACCGGTAACGAACATCTCGGTTCGACCCTCTAGTTCGTCAAATGGTGGTGAAGCGCGATGAATTGGCCAACGCTCTTTGATGTCTAATGACGACTCGGGTACATCTAGAGGCTCACCCAGGGTGTTCCAAACGTGACCCAAAGTGACATCACCCACTGGAACCTCGATGGGCGCGCCCGTGTTTCGAACCTCCGCGCCACGCACTAGGCCATCGGTCGGCTGCATAGAAATGGCACGCACGAGACCGTCGCCGATGTGTTGAGCCACCTCGAGGGTTAACTCACGCCTTTGTGTCGTGTTCTCGATCCTCTGGTCGGCTGCAGGCAGGTCAACATCAACGTGCAGCGCGTAATGGATCTCGGGCATGGCATCAACCGGGAACTCAACGTCGACCACAGGCCCAGTAACCCGCGCGACTCGGCCCTTGGCCAAAGCCGTGTCAGAACGCTCTAGCAACGTTGTCATCTCTTCCTCAACTTCCTTGCGTGACAGCTACGAGGGCATCGGCGCCCCCGACGATTTCGCTGATTTCTTGGGTGATCTCTGCTTGTCTGGCCTGATTCGCTTGTCGGGTCAATGCGCGAATCAATTCTTCTGCGTTCTCGGTTGCGGCTTTCATCGCACGCTGCCTAGCCGCATGCTCTGAAGCAGCAGCTGACAACAGTGACGAATAAACCAAGTACTCGATATAACGGGGCAACAATGCGTCAAGCACGCGGTCAGCGCTGGGCTCGAAGTCATACAAAGGAAGTACTGGACGGTGTGGGCGCGCAGTAGTGATGGGCGCGCCAGCGGCCACAACTTCTTCTTCGATTGCCAATGGCACTATGCGCAAAACCACCGGCGTTTGCGAAACTCTGTTCTTAAAGCGCGTGAAAACGATTTGAATCTCGTCAACCCCACCTTGGCTATCTGGCTTAAGAAAAGCTTCTAACAAAGTCTCAGCGACTCTCTTTGCGTCTTCATAGGTAGGGCGGTCACTAAAGCCAGTCCAAGAGTGAGCAATGTCAACCCCGCGAAACTTGAAATAACCAACGCCCTTACGCCCCACTACGTAGTACGACACCTCGATGCCCTGCTCGGCTACCAATAACTCACTTAGCCGCTCTGCTTCGCGCAAGACGTTGGCCGAATAAGCCCCCGCCAGACCCCTGTCAGCCGTGACGACCAAGACTGCTGCGCGCTTGGGCCTTTCAGGTTTAGACAAGAGCGGGTGATCACCGCGTGCGTTCGAAGCTGCCAACGACACCGCGCGATACAACGCATCGGCATAGGGCTGAGAGGCAGCGACTTGCTGTTGCGCTTTTACGATGCGCGAAGAGGCAATCAGTTCCATTGCCCGGGTTATCTTCTTGGTCGCATTCACAGAACGAATACGACGTCGATAGACCCTAAGTTGCGCACCCATTTTGCTATCGGCCCTTAGCCGCGCTTTTGCACGGTAATCGTGCTCTGTTCGATGTCTTCTTCTTCAAGCGGCACCACTACCGCGTCTTCACTAATTAGGGGGTTTCCGTCACCCTTGACGAAGGTGCGCTTGAACTCTTTTATCGCTGCCTTAAGCCCAGTGACTGAGTCTTCTGACAAGTCTCGAGTCTCTTTGATGGCTGCCGGTATCGCGGGGTGAGATCTCTCGAGAAACGAGAAGAACTCGGTCTCAAACCGGGGGACGTCGTCTACCGGCACATCATCTAGCTCACCTGTGGTGCCAGCCCAAAGGCTGATTACTTCTCTTTCCATCGGGAACAACTGGTACTGAGGCTGAATCAAAAGCCTGACCAGTCGAGCACCGCGATCAAGCTGCGCACGGCTGGCTGAGTCCAAGTCCGAGCCGAACGCAGAAAACGCCTCAAGCTCTCGGTACTGGGCAAGATTTAGACGCAAGCTGCCTGCGACCTTTTTCATGGCCTTTGGTTGTGCCGCACCACCAACGCGTGACACCGAGATACCGACGTTAATTGCTGGACGAATGCCAGCGTTGAACAAATCGGTCTCGAGGAAGATCTGGCCGTCGGTAATCGAAATGACGTTTGTTGGAATGTAAGCCGACACGTCGTTTGCCTTGGTTTCGATGATTGGCAACCCAGTTAGTGAACCGCCCCCAAGTTCGGCAGAGAGTTTCGCGCAGCGCTCAAGTAGGCGACTGTGCAAATAGAAGACGTCACCTGGGTATGCCTCACGACCCGGCGGGCGACGAAGTAGCAGCGAGACCGCTCGATAAGCCTCAGCTTGTTTGGTTAAGTCGTCGAAAACAATGAGTGCAGCCTTACCTTGGTACATCCAGTGCTGCCCGATGGCCGAGCCCGTATAGGGCGCGATGAACTTAAAGCCAGCAGGGTCAGAAGAGGTAGCGGCCACGATGGTCGTGTAAGGCAGCGCACCCTTTTCTTCAAGGATCGCCCTAACGCTCGCGATCGTCGAACCTTTCTGCCCGATGGCGACGTAAATGCAACGAACCTGACGCTTTGGGTCACCTGATTCCCAATTCGCCTTCTGGTTGATGATCGCGTCAATCGCCAACGCGGTCTTGCCAGTACCTCGATCACCAATAATCAGCTGGCGCTGCCCCCGTCCCACAGCTGTCATGGCATCGACTGCCTTGACACCGAATTCGAGTGGCTCATGGACGGGTTGGCGCTGCACGACTGTCGGGGCCTGCAGCTCGAGCGCACGCAATGTCTCAGCTTGTATGGGCCCGAGGCCGTCAATTGGGTTGCCAACAGGGTCAACCGTTCTGCCCAAAAATGCATCACCTACCGGCACGCTTAAAACGCGACCAGTTCGTCGAACAGTTTGCCCCTCAGCGATATGGGTTCCATCACCAAGCAAAACGACACCGATCTCGCGTGCGTCAAGGTTCAACGCCACACCTAACAAACCACCCTCAAACTCGAGCAACTCGCTCGTCATGGCAGAAGGCAAACCCTCAACACGCGCGATTCCGTCACCTGTCTCGATGACTCGTCCGACTTCTTCACGGGTCGAAGTCGGTGAAAAGCGAGCAAGGTTCTGACTAATTGCCTCGCGAATTTCTTCTGGGCGTATTTGCATCTCAGTCATCTGATTCAGACTCCTTGGGTCAGACTGCGTCGTGCTTGTTCCAAACTCTCTGAAATGGTGCCGTCAATCAAGTCATCGCCTACTCGCACGGCGATACCACCAATGACGGACGGGTCAATCTCGTTTTGCAAGGTGATGGCTCTGCCATAAATTTGTTCGAGCACTGCGGTCAATCGCGATTTCTGCGCATCACTCAAAGAAATGGCGCTAGTCACCTCGGCCAAGAGTCGCCCACGTCGGCTTGCTGCCATCTTCACCAATTCGTGCAGAGCGTCATTGACCGAACGTGAGCCCCGGTTATCAATCGCATATTTGATGACCTGCAAAGCGGTGGGGTCTACTCGCCCCTGCAATAGCAAATCGAGCAGCTCACCACGGCTGGCAGCACTTCCCGCCGGGTTGCTCAGTGCCAACTCAAGATCGCCGTTTGCCGCAACTATTCGCGAAAAACGAAAAATTTGGTCTTCAACTTGATCTAACTGCCCTGCTTCTTCTGCGCCCGCTAGAGCCGCGCGAATTGCGGAATTAGCCAACGCTGCCACAAACTCAGAAGTATTTGCCCAACGAAGCGACGTAGCGTGGGTCAAAACCGCTAAAGCCCCTGCGCCGATTTTCGAACCGAACAGGTCTTTAGCTACCCCTTCACGAACCGAAGCCGCTAGGCCGGTGTCTGTTAGTGCCCGACTGGCAGAGCGGTTCTCTCGCAGGGTCTGCGCAGTGTTCATTAACTCTTCGGCTGACGTGCTACCCCAAGTTTCGCGATGAGAGTCAACGTAACTCATCAAGTCTTGCCAACTGCGATTTTCGAAGCTCATTTTTTACCACTCTTGGCAGAGTTCATTTCGAGGTTAGCTATGAATTTATCGATTACCTGTTTAGCCTGAGCGTCGTTTTCTAGCGAAACCCCGAGAATCTTTTCGGCCAGATCGAGCGCAAGCATCGCGACTTCGTCTTGCAGCTCAGTTACTACCTTGCTTCGCTCGGCCTCTAGGGCTGCGACAGATTGTGCGGTTACCTGCGCGGCTGTTTGTTGCGCATCTCGTCTTGCCTCGTCGATGATGGCAGATCTATCTGCTTCTGCCTGCGTACGAATCTTGGCTGCCTCGGTTCGCGACTCGTTCATCTGGTTTCGATACTGAGACAACACTCGCTGAGCCTCGTTTTGCATCTTCTCGGCCTTTTGCATGCCGCCTTCGATTCGTTCGGTTCGTTGCTCCATCACTGTTCTTAAGCGCGGCAAGACAAACCGCCAGAACAGCAAGAAGACGATCAAGAACGACAGGCCGCCCCAGATGATGTCGTAGATAGCCGGAAAAAGAATGCTCGGCTGCTCTTCTTCACCTGCGGCGACCAACAAGGCTGGGATCACGTAAAGACGAACCCCATTACCAACCCGATCAACGCCAAAGCTTCGGTGAACGCGATACCAAGGAACATGTTCACGCGCAGCGCACCGGTTGCCTCGGGTTGACGAGCTATTCCCTCGATGGTCTTGCCCACGATGATCCCGATTCCAATACCGGGGCCAATCGCAGCGAGACCGTAACCGACAGCACTCAAGCTGCCAGTCATTTCGGCCAGATATTCCACTGGGTTCCTTTCTGTTTGGTTAGCGGTTGCTACTGAGCAATTAATGTTCCTCGCTCAGAGACATCTGAATGTACACGGCGGTTAACAACGTGAAGATGTAGGCCTGTAAAAAGGCAATCAAGATCTCGAACAACGTAAAGGCCAAACCCATTACATAGGAAGGAACCGCAAAGGCTTTAAATAGGCCCTGTGACTCAAGTAAAAAGAAACTCGTAGCACTAAAAAACAGAACGAGCAGAA
>VGAH01000029.1 GCA_016870945.1 Actinomycetota bacterium
AAAACAGCGCCAAACCGATGATCAATGCCAGCCAAGCCGGCGCCAACCAGAACTACACCAGCGGCTAGCCAAACCCCCCGAACGGAACCCGATTGGGCGCGCACGCTCGCACCTCGCTTGGGCTTAGACGTAGATACGCTCACAGAATGAATTTGGCACTTTACCGTCGATATCGACCGGCATCTTTTAGTGAACTAATCGGACAAGAACATGTCACTGGCCCGTTGAGTCGATCTCTCGAGACCCAGACGGTTCACCATGCTTTCTTGTTTTCGGGCCCTAGGGGGTGTGGCAAGACCTCGAGCGCACGGATCCTGGCCCGTTCGCTTAACTGCGCCAAAGGGCCAACCCCAAACCCGTGTGGTGAATGCCAGTCATGTGTCGACCTCACCCCAAATGGAGCTGGCTCAGTCGATGTAATCGAAATCGATGCCGCGACGCACGGCAAAGTAGATAACGCGCGCGAATTACGTGAGAGTGCGGCTTTTGTACCGGTCAATTCGCGATTCAAGATTTACATAATTGACGAGGCTCACGAGCTCTCAACCGACGCGCAAAACGCGCTACTCAAACTCGTCGAAGAACCTCCAGCGCATCTGAAGTTTGTTTTTGCTACGACCCAACCTGAGAAGATCCCCTCAACAATCAAATCTCGCACCCATCACTACCCCTTCAGACTCGTGAGTCTTGACGTCTTGAGCGCGCACCTTGCAGAGGTAAGTAAAAAAGAATCGATTCCCTACGAGCCGGCTGCACTAACCCTTATTTCTACCGCTGCTGAAGGAAGTGTTCGAGACTCTTTAAGTCTCTTGTCGCAACTGGCGAGCGGTATGCCGAAAGAAGGTTTAACCGTTGAATTCGTTTCAGCTCAGTTAGGGCTCACCCCAAGCCACCTGATAGAAGAAACTTTTTCTTCTTTAAGCACGGGGGACGGCGCCTCACTTTTTAAGACGGTCGACGCCGTCATTTCGGCCGGCATAGAACCTCGACGTTTCGCGATAGATCTTTTAGGCGCGCTGCGAGACGCAATACTTTTTAACACCGGCGTGAAATCCGTGGACTCCAACCAACTTTCGACAATTGACGCTGCCGTTTTGTCTAACTTAACCAACAAGTTGCCGGCAAGCGTGGTTACCGCAATGGCAAATGCGGTGGCAACAGGGGTTGCCGAATTACGCGGCGCAGTCGCCCCAAGACTTCAACTTGAGCTTTTGGCCGCTAAGTTGCTGATGCTCGCCGAACCAAACCCGCCCGCAAAATCGAACGCGCCTGCCGCCGCGCCTGCGAAAACCACGACAGCGCCCACGCAACCCAAAACCGATTCGCCCAAAACCGCTGCGCCCACAACCGATGCGCCCAAAACACCCACGCCCGCGAAACCAACAAAACCCGCAGCACTCGATTTAGCAACCGTTCGAGCACACTGGCGCCCGCGAAACCAACAAAACCCGCAGCACTCGATTTAGCAACCGTTCGAGCACACTGGCCAGCAATCATCGACGGGTTAATGAACCGTCGCGCAACCTGGATGATTTTCACCCACGCAGAGCCGAAAAGCGTCACGGGTTCGACGGTTTCAGTCGGCCTGCCAGACCTAGGGCGAACTACTGCCGCGCAAAAATCGCCTCATCTAGAAGTTCTAACCGAAACCATCTCGTCCGTCCTAAACCAACCCATCACCGTCGAATTCGTTCACGACCCGTCCATGGGTGTCACCGACAACTCAAGCCAGGGCGCAAGCAAGCAAGCAGCCGGCAGAACCACCGAGCAAAACGACTCAACTCAAATCGAAGAAACATCAAGTGACGCAGTAGTCGGAGTAAAATTGGTAGAACAAACTCTGGGTGCCACTCGTATAGCCGAGTACGAAGACACATGACACTTAGAACTTCTAGCAGAAAAGAAGCCAGCCAAATATGTATGACGGGGTCTTAGGCGAACTAATCGAACAGCTGGGCAAATTGCCTGGCGTCGGGCCTAAGAGCGCACAAAGAATGGCGTTCTACGTCTTGGGCGCACCGCCAGAAGACATTTCCAAGTTCGCAGCCACTCTGCAAGAAGTCAAGCGAGTAGTGCGCTTCTGCACAATTTGTGGCAACGTCACACAAAGCGAGTTATGCCGAGTGTGCGCCGACCCAACGCGCGATGACTCGATTATTTGCGTAGTTGAAGAGATTCGGGATGTCATAGTCATCGAGCGAACGCGCGAATTCAAAGGTCGTTACCACGTGCTGGGTGGTGCAATCAGCCCCATAGATGGCGTGGGCCCCGATGACTTAAGAATCGGTGAACTACTTACCCGTGTAAAACAAAACAATGTGGGCGAGGTCATCATTGCCACCGACCCAAACCTTGAAGGTGAGGCGACGGCTACTTATCTTGCTAGGCAAATCGGTGCCCTAGGCGTGAAAGTCACTCGTCCAGCAAGTGGGTTACCAGTCGGGGGCGATCTGGAATTTGCTGACGAAGTTACGCTCGGCCGTGCGTTTCTCGGTCGTCGTCCAGTAGTAGCGCCGAACTAATCCGATGAGTCTCATTGTTCAAAAATTTGGCGGCTCATCAGTTGCCGATGCTGCAGGGCTAAAACGCGTGGCTCAGCGAATCGTCGCAACCAAGAATGAAGGAAATCAAGTTGCAGTCGTTGTCTCGGCAATGGGCGATACAACCGACGAACTGATTGATCTGGCAAATCAAGTTGCACCCAATGCGCCAGGGCGAGAGATGGACATGCTGCTTACCAGCGGCGAGCGAATCTCGATGGCGTTACTTGCGATGGCAATCCACGACTTGGGGGTAGAAGCCCGTAGCTACACCGGCAGCCAGGCTGGCCTAATCACCGATTCGAAACACGGTAAAGCACGAATAGTTGACGTCAACCCGGCCCGCATTAAAGAAGCGATTGCGGCAGACGCGATACCAATCGTTGCTGGGTTTCAAGGCGTTAGCCAAGACACCAAAGACATAACAACGCTCGGACGAGGCGGGTCGGACACACGGACACAACCGCAGTAGCACTTGCCGTCGCTCTTGAAGCAGACGTCTGCGAAATTTTCACGGACGTGGACGGGGTCTTCACGGCAGATCCAAGAGTGGTGCCCAAAGCGCACAAAATAGATCGCGTGACCTTTGAAGAGATGCTCGAACTTGCCGCCACGGGTGCCAAGGTGTTAGCACTGCGGTGCGTGGAATACGCCCGACGTGCGGCATTGCCGATTCACGTACGCTCCAGTTTCTCAAACAACGAAGGCACATGGGTCGTGTCTGCGCAAGATGAAAGGGGGGCGATGGAGCAACCAACCATTGCTGGCGTGACTCACGATTTGGGTGATGCCAAAGTCACCGTCGTCGGGGTACCTGATCGCCCAGGTGAAGCTGCTGACATCTTTGATGCGATTGCCCAAGCGGGCGTGAACGTAGACATGATCGTTCAAAACGTGTCTACCGCAGCCACCGGAAGAACCGACGTGACCTTTACTTGTCCGCAATCAGAAGTCGCTACCGCATTGGCTGCCCTCAATGCGAAAAAAGACCAAATCGGTTTTGTCGAATTGACGAGTGATGATCACGTTGCAAAAGTTTCTTTGATTGGTGCGGGAATGAAATCTCATCCAGGCGTATCAGCCAACTTCTTTCGTGCGCTTGCCGAGGCAAAAGTCAATATCGAGATGATTTCGACTTCTGAAATCCGCATTTCTGTGGTCGTACGTGCGCAAGACGCTGAAAATGCCGTTAGGGCAGTGCACGCCAAGTTTGGGCTAGACGATGATGAAACGGCCGTGGTTTATGGCGGCACGGGGCGATAAGCCCATCGTGAACAAATCAAAGGGCTTAAGGCTGGGCTTAGTTGGGGCTACCGGGGCGGTTGGCACAGTTGCGCTAGAAATCTTGAACAGCCGAGCCCACGACTGGGCAGAAATAGTCCCGATTGCATCGGCTCGAAGTGCAGGCAAAACCTTGGCTGTTCACGATAAGCAAATTGCTGTCCAAGAAATATCGGCAGAAGTTTTCAAAGGGCTAGATGTCGCGGTCTTTGATGTACCGGACGAGGTCTCTGCTCAGTGGGCTCCAATTGCAACTGCACAAGGAGTGGTCGTCGTTGACAACTCAGCCGCATTTCGAATGAACGACCAAGTTCCTCTAGTCGTTCCCGAAGTAAATGCGAAGGAAATCGCAAATCGCCCGCTTGGAATCATTGCCAACCCAAACTGCACGACTCTCTCAATGATCGTGGTAATTGGGGCATTGCACCAGAGATTTACTCTGCAAGAGCTCGTAGTCGCTAGCTACCAAGCAGCCAGTGGGGCTGGCCAAGCAGGCATTGACACGTTGGACGAACAAATTGCGCAAGTAGCGGGTAAACGACTAGGTCGAACAGCAGGTGATGTTCGAAGCGCAGTCGGTGCGCAAGAGATATTCCCCGCCCCACTGGCGATGAACGTTATTCCCTGGGCCGGGTCGCTAAAAGAAGGGGACTTCACAAGCGAAGAACACAAGGTACGAAACGAATCACGCAAGATTCTGGGTTTACCTGACTTAAAGGTGGCCGTGACTTGTGTGCGAGTGCCGGTTAGCACGACACATAGCTTGGCTGTACACGCAAAATTCGCTAAACGAATTACCGCTCAAGATGCTCGAACAATCCTCGAATCAGCCCCCGGCGTTAAGGTCGTTGACGACCCCGTCCAAATGAAATTTCCAACTCCAATTGATGTGGTCGGTACTGATCCAACCTGGGTTGGGCGAATTCGCCAATCACTTGACGACGATCACGCGTTGGACTTCTTTGTTTCCGGCGACAATTTGCGAAAAGGTGCAGCCCTAAATGCGATTCAAATAGCTGAGCTAGTTGAGGTGAGTTAGACCTACCAGGTTTTCCACGGGGCTCGTCCCGACGACCAAAGTTCGTTTAAGTTAACCAGTTCGCGATAGGTGTCCATCCACTGCCAAAAGCCATCATGTTGGTAAGCAGCGAGTTGTCCATCGCCCGCTAATCGCATCATCGGTTTGTCTTCAAGCATCGAACCTTCGTCGAAGTACTCCAATGCGCCATTCTCAAAAACCATGAAACCTGCGTTGACCCACCCGTCTACCTGAGGCTTTTCTCGAAATCTCTCAATCACACCTGAGCTACCTATATCGGCGACACCGAATCGAGATGTAGGTCGAACGGTTGTGACAGTCGCGAGCAAGCCCTTGGATTCATGAAGGGCGCATAAGTCGTCAAAATTGACATCGGCTAAACCATCACCGTAAGTGCAAACGAATCGTTGACCATTTGCGTATTTCGCAGCGCGCAAGACGCGTGCGCCCGTTGGCGCATCCGGGCCGGTATCAGCAATAGTCACCGTCCACTCTTCGCTAGCCGGCTGATGAAATACGACCTTGTCGGGGTCTCGAAGAGCGACTGTTACATCTGAATTCAGAGCTCGATAGTTCAAGAAATACTCTTTAATCATCTCGCTCTTGTAGCCAGCCGCGATGATGAAGTTTCGAAAACCCGCCGCAGAAAAGTTCTTCATGATGTGCCACAACATCGGGTGTCCACCGATTTCGACCATGGGCTTCGGGCGATATTCGGTCTCTTCTCGCATGCGCGTGCCTAGGCCACCAGCCAAGATGATGACCGGCACCTCGGACCAACGACTTGAAACCGCAGTCATACGGGTACTTTAGGCAGTCACTCGAATAGCACCGTCAAAACCAACTTAGACGCGGGAGTTATGACCTCAACAGAGGAATCCTCGAAGCAGACCAATAGTCGTCACGAGATCTTGAAAAAGGTCAAGGAGTTCTCGCGAGAAGAGTTTCCTAAGAAAGCATTTGTGGCTGGGGAAACCCCAGTGCTGGTGTCAGGTCGGGTCTTTGACGAAGAAGACATTGCGACTTTGGTTGACTCCGCTTTGGACGGCTGGTTTACCTCTGGGAGATTCACCACCGAGTTCGAGAAACAATTAGCACGATTCGTCGGGGTTCGAAGCTCTTTACTCGTGAACTCCGGTTCAAGTGCCAATCTTTTAGCGCTTTCTTCACTAACTAGTCCAAAACTTGGCGAACGGCAACTAAAACCCGGGGACGAAGTCATTACGGCTGCGATGGGGTTCCCGACCACCATCAACCCCACTTTGCAGCAAGGACTAACGCCCGTATTGGTTGATATCGAAATTGGCACCTACAACGTTGACGTTGAAGAGTTGCGCGCAGCGATTACGCCAAGAACAAAGGCCATCATGATGGCCCACACTCTTGGTAATCCTTTCAACTTAGACGCAGTAACTGCGCTTTGCCAAAAACATAACTTGTGGCTGATTGAAGATTCTTGTGACGCCCTCGGCGCAACGTGGGGTGATCAACTGGTCGGCTCATTTGGCGATTTAGCAACTTTAAGTTTTTACCCAGCGCACCACATAACTACGGGCGAAGGGGGTGCTGTGCTGATCAAAACGGCAGCGATGAGGCCGATAGTTGAGTCTTTCCGTGACTGGGGTCGAGATTGCTACTGCGCACCCGGCGAAGAAAACACTTGCCACAAGAGATTCGAGTGGCAACTTGGTGATCTACCTTTTGGTTACGACCACAAATACATTTATAGTCACATCGGTTTCAATCTCAAGGCAACAGACATGCAAGCCGCTCTTGGTGTGAGCCAACTTGCCAAAGCACCACAATTCATCGCGACTCGGCGAAAGAACTTCGAATATTTGTACAAGCGTCTTGAAAACGTTGAGCAGCTAATCATGCCGAGGTGGCTAACTAAAGCGAACCCTTCCTGGTTCGGGTTTCCCCTCACAATCGAACCATCTTCTGGCATCGACCGGGAAGAACTACTAAGGCATTTGGACGAGAGGAAGATTGGTACACGCTTGATGTTTGCAGGCAACGTCTTGAAGCAACCCGCATACGTCAACGCGGGTATGAGGGCTACGGGTCCGTTGACCAACTCAGACATTGCGTTGAAGCACTCATTTTGGGTTGGAGTATTTCCGGGCTTGAACGAAACGATGTTGGATTACTTAGCAGAGACAATCATCAACTTCGTTTCGAAATGAACGTCCTAGTAACTGGCCACACAGGTTTCAAAGGCTCTTGGCTGACACTGTTGTTAGCAAAAGCTGGGCACGAAGTTTCGGGCGTCGCACTTGATCCGTTGCCTGATGGCGTCTTTGAACGAGCTCGCGTAGGTGAGCTACTCAAGAAAGAATTCAGAGCTGACATTAGAGACGGCGCACTCGTCACCAACCTCATTCAAGAAATTCAACCTGAATTAGTTTTTCACCTCGCGGCTCAACCACTCGTCCGCGAGTCCTATGAGCATCCGAGGGAAACTCTCGATACGAACATCTGGGGGACTTTGAATGTTGTCGACGCGTGTCTAACAAATGAATCAGTTAAACGTTTAGTCGTTATAACGACCGACAAGGTATATCGAAACGTTGAGAAGCGTGAGGGTTATCTCGAAGATGACCCTTTAGGCGGTGATGACCCGTACAGCGCTTCCAAGGCGTGCGCTGACTTGCTAACTGCCACCTGGGCTCATTCTTTTGGTCGCGAGGGGCTAGCAATCGCAACTGCCCGATCAGGAAACGTCATTGGCGGCGGTGACGTCAGTAAAGATCGGTTGATTCCAGATCTACTAAGTGCATTTCGCCAAGGCACACCTACAAAAGTCCGATACCCCAACGCCGTGCGTCCGTGGCAGCATGTTTTGGACGCACTAAGCGGCTACGTATTACTTGCCAACTATCTTGAGAAGCACCGCTCATTTAGTGCCTGGAATTTTGCTTCGGACGCGAACAGCTTGGCGACAGTTTCAGATGTATGCAACACCGTCACCGATTTGTGGGGCCACGGCCCCGGTTGGGTAGCAGACCAAGAGCAAAACCCACACGAGGCAGGCCTTCTCTTGCTAAACGCCAAGAAGGCTGAGAAGAGCCTCGGTTGGCGAAACAAATTAGGGGTCAAACAAGCCATCGAATGGACTCTTGATTGGGAACGGTCGGTTCAATCCGGCGATCCCCGCGAGATTTGTTACTCCCAGATTGAGGCGTACTCCAAAATCTAGGGGGAAGATAACTATGAGATAAGTGCCTTCAGCCCCCTGTCAGCAACAAAAATAGGCTGATCAGACGGCCGTAAGTCACCCGGTGAATAGCTGACACTCAGACCGGCGTTTTCTTCTAACCAATCAAACAATTCCAAAATTGATAAGGAGTTTGCTACGCCACCACCGACATTGAACGCCTGCCCTGTGACCTTTTCTGGTTTGCTTGCCATGACGCGAAACAACTGCGCCAAATCACTTGCATTTAAGAGGTCTCGCACCTGCTTGCCAACTCCGTATAACTGAATATGTCTTCCGGCCTGGGCTTCAGCCAATAAGAATCCGACCCAGCCCTGATCAGAGCGGGGATGTTGAAACGGGCCGTATACCGATGACTGCCTAAGGCTCACGGTGTTCAAGTCGTAGATGCGGTGATAGTCCAACAAATATTGGTCTGCCGCCCCTTTCGAACATCCATAAGGGCCGTGAAAGTCCAACGGCTGGGTCTCATCGAACCCGAACGGAAAAGCCGGTGCGACATAACGTCTTGCCTCTTCGGTTATCTGCACGTGGCCAAGATCGCCGTAGACCTTGTTTGAACTCATTCCGATGACTAAGGCCTCTGGCGCGTATTCTCTCACTGCCTCTAATACGTTCAACGTTCCGAGGGCATTTACTTGGAAATCTCTCACCGGGTCTTGAATCGAGGCCATTAAAGAAACTTGCCCCGCTAAGTGGGCGACGGCATCGAATGGCTTGTGTTTTCGAAAAACTTCAGACAGTCGATTTCCATCTACTACGTCAACCTCAACTACTGGTTGTGACCACCTCTGTTCGAGAAAGTCTTTGTTGCCTATCACTCCCTCGCGCGATAGGTCGTCCACCACGACAACTTCATCACCAGCCGAAAGAAGAAAGTCGACCAAA
Organism: Actinomycetota bacterium; assembly: GCA_016870945.1. GTDB lineage: Bacteria > Actinomycetota > Actinomycetes > S36-B12 > UBA5976 > VGAH01. Next base: position 8,966 of record VGAH01000029.1, read on the forward strand.
TTCGTACCGATGAACCCGGCGCCGCCGGTAACCAACCACCTCATGCTTTTGCCAAATCAATCATCTGCTTAAGCCCGTCTCGCAACGAAATCTCAGCGCGCCACCCAAAAGCTTCTTCAGCTGGCCTGATGTCAGCAACCTCAACGACTGCAGGCTCGCTCAAATTGCCAGTGACAATTCGTGAGGTTTCCGCCGCCGCCAACTTGTAAGCCAAGTGCGCCAGTTCAGCTACCGTCGTCGGCACCCCCGTTCCGATTTCAACAGACTGTTTTGGCGAATTTTTACTACCCGCAACCCGAATAACTGCTTGGGCCACGTCGTCTAAATGAACGAAATCGCGCACGTGGCTCGGGGTTTCCAAAATCAAATCACTCCTGTCAATGCCACCTCGGACGACCAAATTCACAAGCCGCCCTTCAGGTTGACCAGGGCCATAAGTGTTGAAGACCTCAAGTGAGCAACCGTTCAAGCCAGCTGAGAGTGCTTCAAGCACAAAGTTGGTGGCTTCTTCTTTCGTTACAACGTAATCATCGTTTCTATGAAATCCCGATCGTCTCCTGCTGCTTGCCAGGTGAATAAGTCGAAATGGGGGCAATGCCCCGTCCGTAGCCAAGCTGACGAGTGATTTCGCCAGCAGGCTGTTCGCATGATCCATCTCCTGTTTGCTAGAAGTTCCCGGGGTGACACCAGAGCCAATTGCGTTAACAACCACGTCGGGTCCGAGATCTTTTAGAACTCTGCGTACCTCGTCAATACTCGTGTTTTGAAGGCTCACAAACCCTGCGGCGTCACGCCGTGATGTACCAAAAACTTCAACATGACTTTCGTGCGCCAGGCGGTAAACCGCACCTCCGATGAAGCCTGAGGCACCCAAAACTAGCAACCTCAACTTAAGAAGTTCCCGGTGATTTTAAATCCTGACCCCGTCGTAAGCGATACAGCGTTAGCAAGTACGAAGCAATGAAAGGTCCCAGCTTTCTCTTTGACTCTCCCGCTTTTCGTTCAAAGAAATGATCCGGCACTTCTACAACCTTCAACTGCGGTCGCAACTTTATTGCCCTAGCAAGAATCTCTTCAACAATATCGAAATTCGCACATTGCAATTTAGTTACGTCAAGCATTGATGCACGGTATAGCTTAAAATTTGTAGAAACGTCTTTGACTTTGAGTCCTAGAACCAAACTGTAGCCAAAGTTAAGAAGTCGGCTCATCCAGTAGAGGGCAAAAGAGTTGTCAGAACTACCGCCAGATACATATCGAGAGGCGATCGTGATGTCTGCATCGGTCTCATTTGCCACACTCAAGAGAATCGGAATGCTGGCCGGGTCGTGCGATCCATCCGCATCTAGAACCAACACCCAAGGCGCGCGAGCCACGCAGTACTGAATCCCCGTGCGCATGGCGTCCCCAAACGAGTCGGTAGGTGAGCGCTCTAGCACAACAGCGCCTAACGCTTCTATTTCTTTTCTGATTTCATTTGCACACTGACGTTCCACCACGACTACAACTTCATATGCCACCTGATTTGGAACATTCGCGATGACACGAGGTAGCAGCCATCGTAAATTCACGATTTCTTGGTACGCAGGTATAAGCACCGATAACTGATCGATGTGCTGTTTCACCGTCATTAACGTGAAACGGTATCGGTTAGTTTCGTCCCTGTGTGCGGAATAGCGGGCTGGGCAGGTCCCGATGGCGGCACACAAGAAGTCCTACGGGCAATGACTGATTGCCTGATTCACCGAGGTCCAGATGAAGACGGTTATTACTTTGGCCCCGAAGCGGCACTAGGTATGAGACGCCTGAGCATCATCGACGTCAAGGGCGGTCATCAGCCGGTCTGGTCAGAAGACAAGAAGATAGTCGCGATCTTCAACGGTGAGATTTACAACTTTCGTGAACTATTTGATTTTCTTGAAACGAAAGGCCACACCTTAAGAAGCAAATCTGATTCTGAGGTAATACCTCACCTCTATGAAGAATTTGGCCCTGACTTTGTAACACGA
>VGAH01000030.1 GCA_016870945.1 Actinomycetota bacterium
CCACCAAAAAAACCCGAGAAAGCCCGAACTCATTAGTGGTATCGACCCAAGGTGTTGCTTCTTCAGGCGTTAGGTCTGGCGTGATTACCCCAACACCCCCGCCTGCGGCAAGAGTGCGAGCGAAACACCCTAACCCGAAGCGCTCGATCGGGTTCCAATAAGACATGACCAAGATTGGCGCGCCGAATTTTGTGGCTTCGGCTGCTAACTCCAGCACCTTCGAAGTCGTGATGCCGTTTGCCAAAGCCATCTCAACCGCTCGTTGAATAACAGGGCCATCCATCAGTGGGTCGCTATAGGGAAGACCGATTTCGACAACGTCAACTCCTGAGGTAACCAACGTTTCAATGGCAAGTAGCGAACTTTCGAAATCAGGAAACCCTGCCGGCAAATAGCCAATCAACAACGCACGGTTCTCAGCCCTGGCGCGTGAAAAAGACTCGGTGAGCTGATTCATTACTGCTGCCCTTGCTGAAACCACCTCTGTGCGGTCTCTACATCTTTATCGCCGCGGCCAGACAAGTTGACCAAGATGATTGCATCTGGCCCGAGTTGTTTGCCTAGCGTCATGACACCTGCTAATGCGTGCGCAGTTTCAATGGCAGGCAATATTCCTTCAGTCTTGGCTAATTTCGAAAATGCATTCATTGCTTCTGTGTCAGTTACTGGGTGGTACTGCACCCGTCCGCTCTCATGCAAGAAGGCGTGTTCTGGCCCGACGCCCGGGTAATCCAAACCAGCCGAGATTGAGTGGCTCTCAAGGGTTTGTCCGTCGTCGTCTTGTAGCACGTAAGAGCGAGCACCGTGCAAAACCCCGGGGGTGCCACCGCTTATCGCGGCCGCATGAAAACCAGTTGCCACCCCGTCGCCACCTGCTTCATAGCCATGCAGTTGCACCGATTCGTCATCGATGAAAGGTGCGAAGATGCCGATCGCATTCGAGCCACCACCTACGCATGCAGCCACTGCGTCTGGCAGCCTGCCAAAGTTTTCAAGAACTTGCGCCCTGGCCTCGTCACCGATGACCCGCTGAAACTCCCGCACCATAGAAGGAAACGGATGCGGGCCGGTAACGGTGCCTAACACGTAATGGGTGCTTTCGACATTAGTTACCCAATCACGCATGGCCTCGTTTATCGCGTCTTTGAGTGTTCGGCTGCCAGTAGTAACGGGCACTACTTCAGCACCTAACAACTTCATTCTTGTGACGTTTAAGGCTTGGCGCCTGGTGTCTTCTTCACCCATATAAACAACGCAATCAAGCCCCATCAACGCGGCTGCCGTTGCGGTTGCGACCCCGTGCTGGCCGGCGCCTGTCTCGGCGATGACTCGCGTCTTACCCATCCGTTTGGTCAGCAGGGTTTGCCCGAGCACGTTGTTTATCTTGTGAGATCCGGTGTGATTTAGGTCTTCACGTTTTAACAATATTGTCGCACCGCCGCACTCAGCACCAAACCGCTTTGCGTTAGTCAGAGCAGTAGGACGACCGTCGAAATCCCGCAAAAGCGAATCGAGTTCTGCGCGAAAGTTTGGTTCAGAGAGTGCACTTCGATAAGCGACATCAAGTTCATCGAGTGCACTAATCAAGGCTTCGGGAACAAAACGACCACCGAAACGGCCAAAGTGACCGACCGGCTGTTCGACTAGCTGCTGGGCTTCTTGGTGTCTAGTTGCAGCAGTCACGATCTGGCATGGCGAGCCGACGGGTGTGCCCCTGCGGTAACCAACTCATGCACCATCGCTTGCGGGTCGCCACTTTTCACAAGGGATTGCCCGACTAACACAGCATCAACGCCTGCGTACGCGTATGAGAGCAAGTCGTGAGGCCCTCGAATGCCTGACTCAGCAACGGTAATGAGCTCATCTGGCACCTTCGGAACAAGCCGCACGACGGACTCTCGTGAAATCTCTAACGAATGAAGATTACGAGCGTTGATACCAATGATCTGGGCACCTGCGGCAACTGCTCTGTCGAGCTCATCTACGTCGTGCACCTCAACCAAAGGTATGAGGCCGATTGATTGTGCTCTCTCGATCAAGGCAACTAGTGCGTTTTGGTCTAGCGCTGCCACTATCAATAGGGCTGCGTCGGCACCGGCTGCACGTGCCTCCCACAGTTGGTAACTCGTCAAGATGAAGTCTTTGCATAAGACGGGCACTTCGACGGCGTTGGCAACTTCTTTCAGGTCTTGCATGCTGCCTTCAAATTTCGAAGGTTCAGTGAGAACGCTCACCATCGAAGCCCCGCCTGCGATGTATTGCTCGGCCAACTTCACTGGGTCAGCTATGTCTGCTAGGTGCCCCTTACTCGGTGATGCGCGTTTGATCTCAGCGATCACTGCGACCCCGGGCCCGCTTAGGGCGCTGATGACATCGCGCGGCGGTCTGGCCAAATCAGCCAATCTCTTTACTTCTTCGAGTGCAACCTTGGCTTGACGAACCGAGAGATCCGCTCGCACGCTTGAGAGCATGTCGTTTAAGAAACTTACCTGGGTGCGGACTATTACTTAGCTCCGAACCCCATGACTTGCAAAATCTTGCCAACGACCAAGGCAACGAAAACCAAAGCTACGCAGCCCCAAAACCATGCCCAGGCCCCGAGAATGACGGCAAGTGTTCCGACGGCAAAAGCCACGATTATCAGAAAGACTGTCACCCACGAAGCTAAAGACTGACCGTGATTGTCTTTTTCTTCCGACTCAGATTCTTCTGATTTTTGGCCGTAAGCGTTCACGAAAGATATTCTGGCATCACGGCTTCTGGGTGCCTTTTGTGAGGTCTAACCCGGCATCTTGTGCGTCCCAAATAGCTAGGTGGTCGGTAGCACCGGTGCGGTATGAATCACGCTCGTACTTCGTAGCTTTTTGGCTCTCGGCTACCCGCTTTCTGGCTGTTACCGCTAGCCAGGTGGCAACTACTAGAACCCCAACGCAGGCGATCGTGTAAATCGACGCTGTGACGTACGAAACGCCAGCAACCGAGATCTCACCTTGACTAGAAAGCGTTGATTGGGCGGCATCAACGCCTGACTGTGACGGATCTAGCAAGAAACTCAAGCCCACGTATGCACTAGCCCCGCCCGCACCCAACCAGAAGAAAACGATTAAATAGATTAAGAATCCGCGGATCGCCAGTAGAGCCAATGAGGCAGCTAGAACGACCAATAGCGCCGGTGACCCGATCTGCGCGATGGCTGAGCCAGTAAGGGGCTCTTCGACCACAGGCAGGCCTGGCTCGATTAGTTCTAGCCTCACCCAAACTTGGGGTAAGCACAAAAGTGCCGCCCCGGCTAAAAGCGCAGATATGAATGCGGCCCAAACCTTGTTGCGCGTTGTCAATTCAGGCCTGCTTTCGCGCGGGCAATTGCATCAATAACTACCTGGGCTTTGGCTTGGCATTCAGCATCTTCTCTCTCAGGTACTGAGTCGAGCACGACACCAGCCCCAGCTTGTACTGCTACTCGATCGGCGAATGCCACTGCAGTTCGAATCGCTATTGCCATATCAGCATTCCCCGCGAAATCAAAATAACCGACCGCCCCGCCGTAAACACCCCGCCCAACAGGTTCAAGTTCGTCGATTATTTCGATGGCGCGAACTTTCGGGGCGCCTGAAAGAGTTCCTGCCGGAAAGGTGGCCATCACCGCGGTGACAGGGTCAACACCTTGGGCTAGCTCTGACTCTAAAGTTGAAACCAGATGCATCACGTGGCTGTACTTCTCGACCTTCATGAACTCCGTGACGCTCACACTGCCTGGTGTGCTAACCCTCGACAAATCGTTTCGACCGAGGTCTACCAGCATAAGATGTTCTGACCTTTCTTTTTCATCTTCGAGAAGGTCTTGTTCGATTCGCGCATCATCAATTGAATCTGTGCCTCTTGGCCTTGTTCCAGCGATCGGGTGCATCTTCAGGCGCCCCTGACTTAGGGTCACCAAAGCCTCAGGGCTCGAGCCAGCTATGGCGAACATTGATTTTGGCGGGCTCTCTTGGTTGGGTACGCGCAGAAAATAGAGATACGGCGAAGGGTTCGTGGCCCTGAGCGCTCTATATATATCAAGGGGGTCAGTTGGGGCCTCTACTTCAAAGCGCTGCGAAAGCACGATTTGAAACGCATCGCCAGCCTGAATATGAGCCTGGGCTCGCCTGACTGAGCTCACGTACTGATCGGGTTTGGTGATTCGTGTCAAAACGCCTTTACTTTTTTCGGCTGATGAGGGTCTGCTTGGTTGCTTGGCGGCTGGGGCAAACTCAAGTTGGGATTTCATTTTCGCCAAGCGCTCACAAGCGCTAGCCCACGCCTCGTCAACGCCTTGGTCAGTACCGTCAAAATTGATCGCGTTTGCTATTAGCGTCAAGTGGCCGTCGTGATGATCGAGTACCGCAAGATCTGTCACCAGCCAAAAGACCCCGTCCGGCACTTCTTCATCGTTTGAGGTCTGCTTAGGTAATTGTTCGACGTGGCGAACCACGTCAAACCCGAGGTAGCCAACCAAGCCGCCGGTAAATGGCGGGAGGGAATCGTCGGCTCGGGTGTGAAGAAGTGCAACGGCTTGTCGCAACAAACTTAAGAAATCACCGTGATGATCTAGCCCTACGGGCACTCGGCCCGACCACTTAGCCAGCGGGCCGTTTGCAGTAAGAACTGCCACAGCACCTAGGCCAACGAACGAGTAGCGAGACCAAGACTTGCCGTTCTCTGCCGATTCGAACAAGAAAGACCCGGGCACCTCTGCCGCCAGCGCGCGATAGAGGCTTACCGGGGTCAGGTCATCGGCGAGGAATCTCGTCCAAACGGGGATGACCTTGGCGCCTTGTGCAATAAGGCGAAACTCGCTTAAGTTCGGGGTGATTGCAGGCGTTGGCGTTGGCGTTGGGGTTGGCAGTGGAATTGGCGAAGTCACCCGGTCATTGTGTACGTGCAGCCAAGACACCTTCTTTCGCGCCCGCGCTGTGAAATTGCCGAATCTCACTTATGGTTTTGGCGTGCCAACTGCAGGTAGCGCGGATTCAAGCCTGGGTTCATTGCCGTTGTTTCCTCTTTCGACGGTGTTCGTGCCCGGCATGGTGCTGCCACTTCGTATCTTCGAACCCCGCTATCGCCAGTTGATCGTGGATCTGAAGTCACAGCCCCAAAACCGGCGCTGTTTTGGCATCGTTGCCATAAAGGACGGGTGGGAGGTAGGCGAACAGGCCGCACGAACCCTCTACCCAGTAGGCACGACGGCGCAGTTGCAACAAGTGACAGACCTTCCTGAGGGCGAATACTTCATCACCGTTTTAGGCGGCCCCAGATTCCAACTAGAAGATGTAGATACCGAAAGCCGCAGTTACTTGACCGCCTCGGTTACCGATTTGCCAGACGATTCAGGGGTTTGTGCGCCCGAATTAGTCGAAACCGCACAGGCGTTATTGCTGGAGTATCGAGGGGTCACCCAGGGTTGGCTCGGCGGAAACGACGCAGGGCTGCCAGTGCCTAACAACCCGGTTGATCTTTCTTACGCAATCACCTCTTCGGTGTTGCTAGAAGTACGCGAACGCCAGTCACTATTGCAGTGCAGCGACGCCTGTTCGAGGCTCAAATTAGGAATCGATTTCATGCGCCGAGAGATCACATTGGCTGAGCAGCTACCGAGCGTGCCGGCGCCGCAAATGATGCAGGTAACGCACTCAACCAACTAGAAGTTGGTTTTCTTAAGCCGCCCCCGCAAGGCAACTCGGGCCCAAAAGCGCCTTTAAGTCTGAAAAAAGCGCTGGCGTTGGGGTCACCCGAAACTTCTCATCGAGTTTCATGACGGTCACCTTCGCGCCGTCGATTAACTGCATGCGAACTTCGATGGTGCCCGGGTGCGTGGCCAAAACCTCTTGGAACTTCTCAATCACTGGCGGTACACACTTGTTCATCGGTATTCGCACCAAGATCGGCCCACTTTGTGTCGCCCCTATGTCGGGGGCTTCTGCCTCAAGGGCAACGAGTCGAACGGCTTCGCCCTCTCGTTGTTCGACCTTGCATCGCAAAGCCAGAACGCAATCTTCTACCAGCAAGGTGCCGATTGACGCGTAAACCTGTGGGAAGGCCCAAACCTCGATTGCACCGTCGAGGTCTTCTAGGGTGACCATCGCCCAAGATGCTCCCTTCTTTGTCACTTTTCTTTGCACGCTGCTAACCAGACCGGCCACCGAGACGATGTCAGCGTCTTGACGTTCACCGCCATGCAGGCCTGCTATCGAAACGTCCCTGTGTTGTATGAGTACATGCTCGATGCCCAACAAAGGGTGATCAGAGACGTAGAGGCCAAGCATTTCGCGCTCGAAGGCCAATAGCACTGGTTTGTCCCATTCGGTTATTCCGATAATTGGCTTGGTTTCACCTAGTACTGCGTCTTTGGAATCAGCATCTATGTCTGCGAACAAATCGAATTGACCGATTGATTCTGCTCGCTTAGTTTCGATGATGCCGTCAATTGCCTCGACGTGAATATTCGTCAAACCTTTGCGGGTGTGGCCAAGTGAGTCGAATGCGCCCGCCTTAATCAATGACTCGATAGTTCGTTTGTTACACACCCCCTGGTCGACTTTTTGTAAGAAGTCATAGAACTCGTCGAACCTGCCGTGGTTTTCACGAGCCTTGACGATGAGATCTACCACGTTATCGCCGACATTTCTGATTGCAGCCAGCCCACAACGGATGTCGGTGCCCACGGGGGTGAAATCGTGACTGGATTCGTTCACGTCAGGTGGTAAGACCTTCACACCCATGCGGCGACATTCGTTTAGGTACAAAGCCATCTTGTCTTTGTCGTCACGAACGCTTGTCAAGAGTGCAGCCATGTACTCAGAGGTGTAGTTGGCTTTTAGGTAGGCAGTCCAATAAGAAACCAAGCCGTAGCCAGCCGTGTGAGCCTTATTGAACGCGTAGTCAGAGAATGGGACGAGAAGCTCCCACAAAACTTGCGCGGCACCTTCGGAGTAGCCGTTAGCGAGCATTCCTTCGCGAAACGGAATGAATTCTTTGTCAAGGATGGATTTCTTCTTCTTGCCCATCGCACGGCGAAGAAGATCTGCCTTGGCAAGTGAGTAACCCGCCACACGCTGGGCAATGGCCATTACCTGTTCTTGATAGACGATCAACCCGTAAGTGTCAGAAAGAATGTCCGACAGCGGCTCTGCCAGCTCAGGATGAATCGCAACCACGGGTTTGCGGCCGTTCTTTCTATCGGCGTAGTCGTTGTGCGCGTTAGCACCCATTGGCCCTGGTCGGTAAAGGGCGAGGACTGCAGAAATGTGTTCGAACCTGTCTGGCTTCATTGAGCGCAGCAGCGCACGCATTGGGGCCCCGTCCAACTGAAAGACACCTAGGGTTTCACCACGCGAGAGCAACTCATAAGTTGCCGGATCGTCTAGTGACAGAGATTCAAGGACGACTTTTTCGCTGCGGTTTGCCTGAATGTTGTCTAGGGCATCGTCTAGCACCGAAAGGTTTCGAAGCCCCAGGAAGTCCATCTTTAGTAGCCCGAGAGATTCACAAGCAACCATGTCGAACTGCGTAATCACGGCACCGTCAAGTTCACGGCGCCAAACTGGGATGACATTGGTCAATGGCTCTCGACACATGATCACCCCGGCTGCGTGAACACCGGGTTGGCGCTTCAAACCTTCAAAGCCACGAGCCGTAGTAATTACCGAGTTGGCATCTGGGTCTGCCTCGAATAACTCTCTTAGCGAGGCGGCTTCGCCGTAGCGAGGGTCTTTCTTATCGAACATTCCTGCCAGGGATACGTCTTTGCCCATGATCGGTGGCGGCATCAATTTGGTGATTCGGTCAGATAACGCGTAAGGAAACCCGAGCACACGTGCTGCGTCTTTCACGGCAGCCTTGGCTTTGATGGTTCCGTAAGTGACGATTTGCGCGACGTGCTCTTCACCGTATTTGTCGGTGACGTATTTGATGACCTCGCCCCTTCGGCGCTCATCAAAATCAATGTCGATGTCAGGAAGCGAAACACGCTCGGGGTTTAAGAACCTCTCGAACAAGAGTCCGTGGGCTATCGGGTCTAATTCAGTGATTCCTAACGCGAACGAAATGACTGACGCGGCTGCTGAGCCTCGGCCAGGGCCCACTCGGATTCCATTTGACTTGGCATGGCTGACCAGATCGGCGATTACCAAAAAGTAGCCTGGGAAACCCATTTGGGTGACAACGCTTACTTCGAAATTGGCACGCTCACGGTGCTCAGCCGGCACGCCACTTGGGAACCTGCGGTGTAACCCAGCTTCGACTTCTTTAACAAGCCATGACTCTTCTGTCTCGCCTGCTGGAACGGCGAAATTAGGCATCAAATTCGCACCTTCGGTGAACTTCGCACTGCAACGCTCAGCGATGAGCAAAGTGTTGTCGCATGCCTCGGGGAGTTCTCGCCAGAGCTCTCGCATCTCGGCCGAGGTCTTTAGGTAGAACTCTTGTGAGTCAAACTTGAATCGATTCGGGTCACTCATTTGGCTTCTAGTGCCCACACACAACAAGGCCTCGTGCACCGTGGCGTCACTGGCGTGGGTGTAGTGAACATCGTTGGTTGCAACCAGCGGCAATGCAAGCTCTTTTGAGAGTTTCAAAAGACCCGCGCGATGGTTGTTTTCGATGTTAAGGCCGTGATCCATGACCTCGACGAACAGATTGCCTTCGCCTAGAACGTCTTTTAGTTCTGACGCGGTGGCTACGGCTTTTACGTAGTTGTCGGCCTGTAGCCAACGATTAACTTCACTAGAAGGGCAGCCAGTTGAGGCGATGATGCCCTTTGAATAAGTTGACAAAAGCTCTTTGTCCATCCGCGGCTTGTGGTAGTAGCCCTCGATACTTGCCAAGCTCACCAGCCGAAACAGGTTGTGCATTCCTTCGGTGGTTTCGGCCCAAAGTGTGATGTGGGTGTAGGCAGATTTACCGCGTCCAACATTTTGATCGGGGTCTTCTAGAGAGCGAACCTCACCCCCGAATTCGATCGGTGACTTGACCTTGCGACCCTGCGGCGCGTAATAACCCTCAACACCAATGATGGGTTTGACACCTTTGGCATGCCCAGCCTTGTAAAAATCGTAAGCACCAAACATGTAGCCGTGATCGGTAAGAGCGAGGGCTGGCATCTCAAGTCGAGCCGCCTCTTCAAATAGATCAGAGAGCCGAGCGGCCCCGTCCAACATCGAGTATTCGGAGTGCACGTGCAAATGTGCGAAAGAATCTCGATTAGCCACTGCGGTTTTTAGCCCCTTAAGTCGATTTGCACCCTAGTTGTCTGCTCGTAGGCGGGCAAGCGACGCGACAAGGTCTTTCGGATATTCACTTTCGAACGTCATGGGTTCGCCGGTAGAAGGGTGACGAAAAGTGAGCTTTGAGGCATGAAGCCACTGTCGGTCTAGCCCAAGGGTCTTCGCGAACTTCGGATCCGCGCCATAGAGAGTGTCGCCGACGCAAGGGTGTCCGATGGCTGACATGTGAACTCGAATTTGGTGCGTGCGCCCTGTCTCAAGATCTACTTCGATCAAGCTCGCACCGCGAAATGCCTCCAAGGTTTGGTAATGGGTGAGGCTGTCGCGACCAGTCGAAACAACCGCAAATCGCTCACCATGCTTTGGATGTCTATCGATTGGTGCATCCACCGTGCCGGTGGACGGGGTGATGTGGCCTTGGACAAGCGCGTGATAAACCTTGGCCGTTTCTCGGTCTCGAAATTGATCTTTCAAGTCTTTGAATGCGCGTTCGGATTTCGCCAGCACCATCACCCCGGTGGTATTTGCGTCTAGTCGATGAACCACCCCTTCGCGCTCACTTGCACCCGCTGAACTTAAAAGCACGCCTTGTTCGGCAAGTGCTTGGACGACGGTGGGGCCACCCCACCCAGGTGAAGGGTGCACCGCCACGCCTGCAGGTTTGTTGATGACGATGACGTCGTCATCTTGGTACAAGACTTCGATCACAATTGCCTGAGCCAAAAGATGCTGGAACTTCTCAACCCCAGCTGCGGCCCTTGATGGTAAGAATCAAAATGATTATGACCGCACAAGTCAGTGACAGATCAGCGACGTTAAATATTGGAAAGTTAGGCAGCTCAAAGAAATCGACTACGCGGCCACGCAAGAAACCTGGTTCTCGCGTCAAGCGATCTATCAAATTACCCAGTGCCCCACCTAGTACTAGCCCTAGGGCTAAAGCCCACCAAGGGTCTTTGATTCGAGTGACGAAGCGAATCAAGACGACGACAACGACTATCGCGATTACCGAAAGCACCAAGGTAGATGCAGGCCCGAACGCGCCAAGCCCGAAGGCGGCGCCAGCATTTCTGATGACTCGTAACTGAAAGACCGGCCCGACGTTTTCGCCAAAGAGTGAACCCAAGACAACAATTGGTGAGCGCCCTTCGAGGTTTGCAACCGCCCACAACTTGGCTAACTGATCGATTAAGACGACGGTTAAGGCCACCGAGCCGGCCAATAACCAGACCCGCTGAGGGCTCAACTGCGAAGCCGGTTTGGTCGTCATGATGGCTATCCTCGCGTAATCTGAAATAACACCGTCTTCGGAGGTAACTTGTATCGCGAGGTTCCACCGAAAGTGGACTTGCCTCGCCTCGATCACGAAGTGCTCGACTTCTGGAGCAAAAACTCCATCTTCGAAAGATCACTGAGCCAGACCGAACGTGACGAGCCGTGGGTCTTCTACGAAGGCCCGCCCACCGCAAATGGCAGCCCCGGCGCCCACCATGTCGAGGCGCGCGTGTTTAAAGACATATTCCCCCGATATCGAACGATGAAAGGTCGGCACGT
>VGAH01000031.1 GCA_016870945.1 Actinomycetota bacterium
ATTAAATTCTTTGGTCGCCATGGCTGCGCCACCTGCACCAGCTGTGACAATTGATACTTGCGCACCTGATTGACATAGGTCTTCGGCTGCTTCGGTAGCACTCTTTTGTGGACTTGTTGGCTCATCGCTCATCAATGTCACGGAGCCACCAGAGGTTATGGCTAAAGCCTCGTGAAAGTTTGGCTTGACAAGGTCTGGACGAGCGCTCAGGCAACCTCGCACCCAGGTAGGGGCGGTGTCTACAAAGAAGTACCCGCCGGCCTGGTGGGCCGTATTGATGAAAGGCACCAGCTGATCTGGCGCCGTGTCGGCGGGCAAGCTACCCATGACGACGAGAACGTCACCTTGCGACATGTTCGAACTTAAGTACTGATTGACCTTCAGCCACGCAGTTTCACTGGCGTAACCCCCTTGCTCATTTATTACCGTGATTCGTTTATTCGTCTCTTCGATCAGAATATTCGCGTGTCGGACTCGGCCGGCGTGGCTAAAAAGTCGGTACGTAGCTTCTTCAACTTTCAGTAGTTCCTCGTAACTTGACTCGTCTGTTTCGCCTACCAATATGAGTAATTCGTGTTCGCAGTTAAATTCCCGTAATACTCGAGCCACATTAATGCCTTTACCACCGGCAGTGAGGTTGGTGTTAGAAGTTCTAATTACTGAGCCGGGTTGCAAGGTTTCAATTTGAGAGGTATGGTCAAAGACTGGGTTAGGGTTGAAAACAAAAGTCTTCACTTCAACAAACTCTTCGCTGCCAGTGCCCCTTGAATGTTGAATTGGATGATCTCAGCTAGATCAATAGCTGAGGACGCAGCGGAAATCACAAAGTCTGTCTTTGGCGCAAATTTAGACTGGTGCTCTGCACGTTCAAGCAACTGCTTCGAGGGTAAATCGTCTCTTTCGGCTTTGCGTTCCTGAACTCTTGCCACCAGCAATTGAGGGTCCAAAACAAGCCCAAAACTTACGAAGCACGCTTGGTGACTTTGGGCGAGTTCCTCGTAAGCCGAGAGACCCCCCTCTGTTTGGACTTCGAGTGAAAAGGGTGCCGTGACAATTACCGACCCCTGGGCTAGGGCGGTATCAGTTCTTTTTGCTAGCTCTGCGTACCTCTGCTCGCGAGCACTATCTAGTTGTGTCGGTGGGATGTGCGCAAACGTTGATGCATTTGTGTCATCAATATCGCAATGACCCCATTGCAGTTTTTCCGCTAAATGACTTGCAACGGTGGTTTTCCCGACCCCCGCCGGGCCAGCAATTAGCACCAGCGCTTTCTTTGCGTTCGCTGAAGGGCTCCTTTTTACTCAGTGCTATTGGTTCGTCTCTCGATTAACAAACAATAAGCCGGCCCCAGCGCGAGGCTGGGGCCGGCTTATCGGCCTTTGGGAAGGTCTTAGCAGGTTGACCTGTAGGCGGCTGCTTTACCAGCAGCAGAATCCACCGTTGCCGGGGTAATGATGGTGAACCCGGTGGTGATCTTCTTCTTGGTCGGCTTGCCGTTGAGTTTCGCAACAGCTTGCTTGACGCCGTCCACGCCAATTTGGTACGGCTGCTGAGCAATAAGTGCCTGCACAGTGCCGTCCTTCAGGGCCTTGATTTGGTCAGGGCCTGCATCGAATCCGATGACAACAACCTGGCCACTCTTGCCTGCCTGCTTGATGCCAGTTGCGGCACCCTGAGCAGAGAACAAGTTGCTAGCAAAGATCGCCTTTAGATCAGGATTCTTCGCTAGTGCGGCTGTCGTTATCTGAGCAGCGATGGCTGGTTCGTTTTGTGAGTATTCCTGACCCACGAACGTGTACTTTCCACCGCTTGCAGCTACAGCATCTTTGAAGCCTTTGTCGCGTGCATCAGTGGTGCTGATACCCGGCTTCACACCGATACCCATGACTTTTCCGCCACCCGGTACCAACTGCTGAACTGCCTTGAAGGCCTCTTTACCGCCGCCGAGGTTGTCAGACGAAATCTCTGACACCGCGAACTTCGGGTCCTTGACGGTCGTGTCTACCAAAACGACCTCAACTCCCGCTTTCTTGGCGGCTTCAAGTGGCCTTTGCATTGCGTTAACGTCATTCGGAGCAATCAAGATTGCATCCGGCTTTGACGCGATTACGGAGTCAAGGATTGGCTTCTGCAAAGTCGCATCGAACTTGGCTGGGCCAACGGTCTTGACGGTTGCACCGAGTTTCTTAGCTTCTGCCTTCACACCACATTCCATGGTGATGTAGAAGCCGTCGCCCTTAACGCCCTGGATGAAGACGATGTTTTCACCCTTGGCTGAGGCCCCGGTTGCGGTTGCCACGGTCATAGCTGCAGCCAGACCGATGGTTGAAACAACCGCTAGTGCTTTCTTGCTTCTTGTTCTAATTGACTCCAATTAGTTTTCCTCCCAAACGGGCCCTGGTCATCCGGATTGACCATGTAATACCCGAGTGCCATAGACTACGGGGTGGCGCCAAGAGCTCTATCGCCAGACCCCTCGCGCTTTGGTCATGGGGTCGGCAAAAACATTGAGCCGGGTTTACCCCTGCGAATAGAGGATCTAAGGACAGAGGATTACAGGCAAGCTTTCGTAGCCACGGATTACGTGCGATTGGTACCTCTGTGGAGTGCCGATCATCTCGAAATCAGGGGTAGCTTTCAGTAGCTCGGATATGCCGGCTTTTGCCTCCAAGCGCGCGAGGGGCATGCCAAGGCAGAAGTGAACCCCTTCACCGAATGCGAGGTTTCTGCTTCCGTCCCGGGTGAGAATCAACTGATCTGGGCTTTCGAATTCGCGTGGATCTCGATTGGCTGATGCAAAAATCATTAAGACCCGAGAGCCCTTTTGGATGGTCTGACCGTGAATCTCGACGTCTCGGGTGGTGACTCTGGCTAGCCACTGCGCCGGGGCATCAAATCGCAAAAACTCATCAATTGCCGTTTGCGGTAGATCCCCCTGAGCGCTTTGAAGTTCTTGTCGGGAAACTTGACGAGTCGCTAGAGCATGAACGATTGTGCCCATCAGGCTCGTTGTGGTTTCCATACCAGCGGCCACCAGCAGAAGGGAAAGCCCCTGAATTTCCCTAGACTCCATTAGGCCCTGGTCGATAGCACGCGCCATGTCTCCAAAGACGTCGTCTGGGTAGTCGGTGTTTCGACGCCTCTCAACTTCCTTCTCGAGAAATTCGACCAATTGAGACCTAGCCTCGTAAGCCTCGGTTGTTGGCCCATTTTCATTGGGAGGCCTATTTAGCATCCGAAGCCCGGTGGTCGTTGCCCAGCCCATCTCAGATTCAGGAATACCCAGAATGCGAAATATGGTGAGTATTGGAAGCTTTTGAGTGAACTCGGCTCCCAAATCTATTTCTACTTTGTTCTGGAAATTGGCCACGAGCTCTTGCGCAGAAGATCGGATCATCGGCTCGTAATCCTTTATTCGTCGATTTAAAAATCTTGGGGCAAGTATTTTGCGAAGCACGTCATGCCGAGGCGGATCTAACTCTTGGATGCTCCCGGGCCCAAAGAACTGAACGTACTCACCCAACTCAACGCCTTGCGCACTAGAAAAGAGCTCCCAATCACGCAGCCCTTCTTTGACATCTTGATATCGAGATAAGGCCCAAGCGTTGTGTTTTTCGATGCGGTAGAGCGGGTATTCATCACGAAGTCGCTCGTAGGCGGGGTAAGGGTTTTCGTGTGCCTCGGGTGAAACGGGATCGTAAATGTCTGGGTGAATTACCGCCATTGCTTCGGCAGACTAGTGGCTAGGTCACTTGCAGTGTGTGCTAACCCTTAGATCTTCGATAGCAGTGCGTGGGCGGCGTTATGGCCGCCCACGCCACTGACTGCCCCGCCACGCTTAGCGCGAGAGCCACAAATCAGCACATTTCTTTCAGTCGTTTCAACACCCCATTGCCCGGTTTGGTAACCATTCGGTGTTTCAGGTTCAGCCCACGGCCAACTTAAGTCACCTTGAAAGATGTTGCCCCTAGGTAGGCGCAGGTCTTCTTCGAGATCTACGGGGCTAGCAACTTCAACGCAGGCTTGACCATTGGCATCTAGTGCTAAGTGTTCTCGAAATGAGCCTACGCAAACCGAGTCGAACGCATCGAAATACATCTCAAGCAATTTGTTTTTCGCCTGCGGGTCGGTTTCAAACAATTCGTAAGGGGTGTGAAGGCCAAAGAGTGTGAGTGTTTCAAGCCCTTGCTCTTTTGCGCGCGGGCCCAGAATCGAAGAATCGGCCAAGGTGTGGCAGTAAGTCTCGAAAGGCGCCGGCTTGGGCAGTGAACCAGATTCAGCAGCTCTATAGGCACTTGCAAGCTCATCAAAAGATTCATTCATGTGAAAAGTGCCACCAAAGGCGATCTTCGGGTCAATGCCACTTTTGAGTTTGGGCAGTGACGTTAGAACCATGTTTACCTTCATTTGCGCACCGGGTTGTGAGGGTTTAGAAGTGGCCAAAAAGTCGTCGACTGTTGAGTAGTTCAACAAGGCCCAATCTGCGTCAAACTCACCATCACTGCTGGTGATAGTCGCTAAGTTCCCATCGCTTTGCACACCGGTGACTTCTACGCCGGTTTTGATCTTTACGCCGCGTTGTAAGGCCTTGTTTCTAAGTGCGAGGGTGACCGCGCCCATTCCCCCTCTTGGCACCAGCCATTCACCGGTGCCGTTGCCCACTAGGTGATAAAGAAAACACTTATTTGCCAGTAGGTCTGGGCTGGCCAAGTCTGCGAAGGTGCCGATTAGGGCATCTGTAGCCACTACCCCGCGTGTTAAGTCATGGGCGAGACGTTCTTTGATCGTCACACCAATGGGTTGTTCGAACATCTGCTGCCAGATTCGCTCGCCGGCTTTTGCGATAACCATCTCGCGCAATTGCCCCTTGGGCTGTAGAGGTTCTAGCAATGTTGGTGCAAGCACCTGGGCAACTTGTTCGATTTCGCTGTAGAGCTCGACCCACCTGTCGGCTTCTTTTGCGTCACCAGTTATTTGCTCGAATGATTCGTAAGTGTTTGCCCCGACTGGGCGCTCGACAAGTAAGCCACTTTGGCCCCCGTCCAAGGTGTTGGGGGTATAAGAAGAAACGGGTCGCGAAATTAACTCGAGACTTAACCCCAGGTCTTCGATGATCTTTTTTGGCAAAAGCGAAACCAGATAGGCGTATCTAGACAAACGCACATCAATGCCAGGGAATACTTCTTTGCTTACCGCGGCACCACCGGTGTGGTCTAATCGCTCGAGCACGGTCACTTCTAGACCGGCGCCTGCGAGGTAACAAGCGGCTGTTAGGCCGTTATGGCCACCGCCAACTATTACTGCGCGCTGGTTCTTCAGGCCGCCTTCCATTTGATGCTGCAACCCAGGGAGGGCCGGTGCGGTTCGGCGACTGGTTCGTCGTGGGCCACAGCGGCTATGGCAGCGCGAAGGTCTTGCCCGGTGACCGGGTTGTCATTGCCTGGTGTGGCCTCGTCAAAGGCACCCCGATATGCCAACTTGCCAGTGCGATCGAATACATAGAAATCGGGCGTGCAGGCAGCTTGCAGAGCTCTAGCTAGATCTTGAGATTCGTCAACTAAGTAAGGAAACCCCCAACTGGCACGCTCGATTTGTTCGCGCAGGCCCTCTACGTCGTCACTTGGGTGAGTCACCACGTCATTGCTGCAAACGGCAAGCGTTGCCACACCCAAACTTGCAGCTTGTGCCGCCACTCGCCCGATCTCTTGTTCTAAGTGCTTGACGTAGGGGCAGTGATTGCAAGCGACCATCAATAGCAACGGGCGCCCGGCTGCATAAGTGGCTAGGTGCACTTGGTTGCCATCTAAGTCAGGCAGTGTGAAGTCTGGAATTGGCGTGCCAAGAGGAAGCATTGCCGACTCAACTGGCATGAAGAACCCCTATTCGGTAGCTATCGCGCGAAGCATATTCAAACGTGCAGCCCTTCGCGCTGGCCATAGGGCAGCTACCACGCCCGCTACCGCTATTACGACTGCAACCAGCCCTATTCGATCAAATGGAATATCAAGTGTTTGCAGACCTTCACCTTTAAGGACTTGCTGCAGTAACACCCCGAACGTGAGGCCAAGTATCACCCCGAGTGCCAGCCCGAAGAGAGTGATCAAAAAGGATTCGATGACCACCATTCGCATCAGTTGGCGCCGCGACATGCCTATTGCGCGCAGCAAACCAATTTCGCGGGTTCTTTCAATTACGCCTAAAGCCAGAGTGTTTACAACCCCGACGAATGCGACGATCACCGCCAGCAGAATTAGTAGCGAGACCAGCGCTAACAGCTCGTCCACTTGTCCTTGAATCTGCTCTTTGAATTCTGCCTGGTTTACGACTTCGACGTTCGGGTAGGCGGCAAGGTCTTTTCGAACTTGCGCCTGAACCGTTGCGACATCAGCGCCGGGTTTGACTTGCGCGAAAACTGACGTATCGGCAGGGGGAACCCCAGCTACTTCTAGTGCTTCGGTGTTCGTCAAGAACCCGTTGACCAAAACGGCCTCTTCATAGATAGCGACCACTTCAAGCGGCAGGGGAAACACCGAAAAAGTCAGAGTGGTCGTATCACCGACTTTCAAGTTCAATTCATCAGCTGATTCTTTGTCTACTGCAACCGTGCCAATCGCTAATTTAGATAAATCACCGTCAAGAACTTCGACCGAAAGAAGGCCCTCAAACGCTGCAGGGTCGATGCCGTTTAGCACGGTTACGTCGCCTGCTTGACCAGAGAAAATATCGGCACCTATTAGCGCTGGCACGGTTCGAATCGCTGCCACTTCGGCTATTTCGGGGTTAGTGGCGACGATTTCTTTTACCTCTACCGGGAAGGTTCCAAAACCGCTGGGCGTTAGGACGAGGTCAGCGCCGATTACTTCGTCGATTGTTTCAGAAACTGATACCTGTAACGAAGCCCCCAAGGTTGCTAGGGCTGTGATTAGCGCTAAGCCGATGGTCAAGGCAGAAGCTGTTGCAGCAGTGCGCCGCGGATTTCGTTGATCGTTTTCACGTGCAAGTTTGCCGACTGGTCGGCCGCTAAACGGTGCACCCAGAAAACCGATCACCGAGCGCACCAAGGCAGGGGCTAGCACTATTACCCCGAGTAGACCTGCTGCGGCTGATACGCCAGCTAGTTGTGCACCCCGTCCGGAATCTTCGCTAGATATGTCAAGGGCGAACCAGCCAGCAGTTACGGCTGCAATTAATAGCGCTAGCCCAAAAACAACTCGAAGCCTTAAAGATCTAATGGGAATCGA
This sequence comes from Actinomycetota bacterium, assembly GCA_016870945.1. GTDB lineage: Bacteria > Actinomycetota > Actinomycetes > S36-B12 > UBA5976 > VGAH01. The sequence continues at coordinate 7,242 of VGAH01000031.1, forward strand.
AATCTCATCACGCATGGCGGCAACTGGCGGCAGAGAGCCTGCTCGTTTCGCCGGTAGCCAAGCAACTAGCAGCGTGATCAAGACACCGACGCCTACAGCAATTGCAATCGTGCGCGGTGCAACTAACAAGCCGCCAAATGGAGCTTCTATGCCGAATACGCCCAGTAGTGCGCGTAGCCCGAACGCTAAGCCGACACCTAGCCCCACCCCGATCGCCGATGAAATGACACCGATTGAAGCGGCCTCGACAAGTACCGCGAAAGTGATTTGACGCCTGGATGCCCCGATGGCTCGTAGCAGCGCGAGTTCGCGGGCTCGTTGAGCAACCAGCATTGCGAACGTATTTGCAATGATGAAAGATCCGACGACTAGTGCGATGCCTGCAAAGGCCAACAAGATCGTGTTGAAGATGCCTAATGCGTCAGAGATTGTTTGCTGAACCTCATCTGCTGCTTCTTGGTTCGTAACGCCTCTGGCAGTCGAGGGAATGACTTCGCTGATGGCATCGCGAAGTTCGTCTGGGGTGACACCCTCGGCTGCTGACACCACCACGGTGGTTACGTTTGCTGAGTCGTTTAAGTAGCTGCGCGCCGTCGCCAAATCGAAGGCGGTGATCGTTGCCCCGCCGAAAGTTGCAGAGATCCCGTAGTCGAAAACCCCAACGATCTTTGCGTCGATAAGCCCCTTTGGGGTGGTGACTTTGACTTGATCGCCCACTTGGTAGCCCAGTCGCTCGGCATTGGTCTTGTCTATTGCGATTTCATTCGGGCCTTGTGGTGGGCTGCCCTCGACCAAGCGCAGTTGCCTTAGCTCATCTATCGGCACCCAACCCACGCCGAACCGGGGGCCGAAACCTTCACGAACTTCACCGTCACGATTTAGAACTTCGATGCCGCGTAGCTGCACGGTGCCGCTCGCGCTCTTGGCTTCAGGTAGTGCCGCAATAGCGGTAACTAGTTCAGCGGGTAATTCAGGTTGAGATCTGAAGTCTTCGGCTAGTTCACCGGCTGAGACCACTTCTACGTCGAATGGCTGGGTTGCAGTTAGCTGATTAAAGGCCCTTTGCAACGTGTCGGTAAAAATGAAGGTGCCTGCTACGAACGCGACGCCGATGCTTATCGCGACGACGGTGAGAGCGACGCGGCCAGCATGGGCGCTGACGTTGCGCCATGCCCAACGAATCATTTGCGGGTAGGGGCCTTGATTTTTCGCAAGATTTGGTCGACGGTTGGCGAGTTCAGTTCTGCCGTTACCTGGCCATCAGCAAGGAACACCACTCTGTCTGCGTAGGCCGCTGAGGGAGCATCGTGGGTGACCATGACGATTGTTTGCCCCAGCTCGTCGACACTACTTCGCAAAAGACCAAGAACTTCGCTGCCAGATTTCGAATCGAGATTGCCCGTGGGTTCGTCAGCGAAAACTATTTCTGGGTGACTTGCCAAAGCACGAGCAACCGCCACGCGCTGTTGTTGGCCGCCTGAGAGTTCGCTCGGGCGATGGGTCAATCGATCAGTAAGGCCAACTTTTGCCACTATTTGATCTACCCAGTCTTGATCTGGCTTTGCACCGGCGATTTCAGTGGGCAAAGTTATGTTCTCAATGGCAGTCAAGGTAGGAATCAAGTTAAAAGACTGAAAGACGAAGCCGATTTTGTCTCGACGAAGCTTGGTCAGTTCTTTTTCTTTTAAGGCACTCATGTTCACCCGCCCGAGCCATACGGTGCCCTTTGACACGGTGTCAAGACCAGCCATCACGTGCATGAGGGTCGACTTACCCGACCCACTCGGGCCCATGATCGCGGTGAGGCGCCCTTTCTCTATCTCGACGCTGACGTTGTCAAGGGCTGCGATGCGGGCTTCACCTTCGCCATAGAACTTGCTGACTTTGCTGGCGCGCGCGGCGATGCCGGGTTTCTTCTTCGGCGCCATAGAAGTAAGGCTAGGTGTTAGAGGGGTTTAACGCTTTACGGTGATTGTCTTCTTTACTTGAGGTGCGTTCTTGGCGTAATTGGGAAACGCCTCGTAGGTGCCGACCTGAGAAAGTTTCGTGTAGCCATTGCCCGCACCGGCAGCGTTTGTTCGAATATTCAATCGCTTAAGGACGTTGCCACCTGAAACCTTGAAGCGCACGGTGACCAGAGTGTTGGCAGGAAACCCAGCAATCGAGACTTTGAATCGTTGATTGGGAGCGGTTTCAGACTTTAGAGCCATCTGTCGACCGGTAGTTGGGGTTGTGCCGCCACCGCCAGATGAACCACCACCTGACCCGGCTAATTGAATGCTGCCACTTACTGAGTTGACTGGTGCCTTAAACGATGCCACCGGAACACCTGCGGCAGCACCGAACTGAGCCCCAGTGCCCGTGACTGTCAAAACAACCTGTCCAGTCGCATTCGCGGCCGTGTTCACAGTGAAAATCGTCTGACCGGTTGCGTCAGTGTTTTGCGTTACTTGTTTTGCACCGGCAGTAGTCGTGCCTGCGGGTGAGGTGATCTGCAAACTTACCGGCACCCCAGCTGGCACCTTGTTGCCGTAGCCGTCGGTTACCACTGCGGTTACCGTCACGCTGCTGCCGGGCTGAACGTTTTGTGCCGACGCAGTGAGTGTGATGTTGCGTGCGTCGCTCGTTAAGCCGACGAAATTCAATGGCGCTGTGCCGATGATGGTGGTGCCGCTTTGTGCACTCACGGTGGCGCTACCAGGTGCGGTAGCAAACAACCACGCGACGGCCTGGCCGTTAGTGGCAGTTGCGACCAAGCTCTTGGTGCCCGCGGCTTGGTTGCCATTCGGCGCAACCAATAGGCCGCCACCGGTTGCGGTAAATGTGACTTGCCCCGTCAGGGTAGAAGTTGGCGCAGTTACTGCTACTGCATTTTGATTAAGCGTAAGCGAGCCGCTGGTGGCCAAATTCAAAGTCTTCGTGTAAGTGCTCGCTGACTGACCATCGATTAGAAGTGAGCCCGTTGCACCCGTGTTAGTACCTGACCCCCCACCCGTGGGTGTACCCCAGTTAACGGTCGCGTTCTGGGTGACAGTGCCGGCTGACGAACTAACCGCAGTTACCGCAACGGTG
>VGAH01000032.1 GCA_016870945.1 Actinomycetota bacterium
AGGCGAAAGAAAAGTTAATGCTGTTCTTGATTCAGTACTGGGGTGGCCCCACGACCTACTCTCAAACTCGCGGTCACCCTCGCTTGCGTATGAGACATATGCCCTTTGCGATAGATGGATCTGCTCGAGATGCGTGGCTAAAGCACATGAAGTCAGCACTTTCTCTAGCTGTTAGTAACTCTGGCGCCAGTGAAAAAACCCAGAAACAAATGCAGAGCTATTTCGAGATGGCAGCTCACGGCATGGTCAACTCACCCAGTCAATGAGTATCGAAAAGGCACACCACTGGGCTGCGGCAGCCATTGATGAAAGTGACGCACAAGTCGTCTTGCAAGCAATCGAGGGCGCGCGGGCACAAGAACTTGCCTTCACGCAAGAACTCGAGGCGATGTTTAGCGGCCCACTGAAATTCGGAACGGCCGGTTTGCGCGCCCGAATAGGTGCTGGTGAAAGTCAGATGAATACGAGTGTGGTGGCTAGGGCGACTTGGGGCCTTGGCACGTGGTTGGTAAACGCCAAAGCCAAGAGCGTGGTGGTCTGCTACGACGCCAGGAAGAAAAGTGATGTCTTCGCCCAGGTGACAGCAGAGGTATTTAGCGCCCAAGGTTTGATCACGTATTTGTCACCACAGGCTCTGCCGACCCCGGTGCTGGCATATGCAGTGCCGCACTTAGGCGCAGGCGCCGGGGTAATGATTACAGCTTCGCATAACCCTCGAGATGACAATGGCTACAAGGTTTACCTACAAGACGGATGTCAAATTGCACCCCCAGTTGACTCTGAGATAGCAGTACTGATCGAACAAGCGCCGAATGCGAATCGAATCGCTCGAAATAGCAGCCTTATTCGAAGTTGGCCTAATGAGGTTTGGCTTAGCTACATAAAAGACGCTGCCGCTTTCATAACAAAAGCCCAAGCCGAAAACTCGCCTGAGACAAATTCAGCGCCTAAATGGGTCTACACACCGATGCACGGGGTCGGTGCGGCCACCTTGCAAGCCGTGATTAAAGAGATTTCTTGGCCACAACCTTTGGTAGTTAAAACCCAGGCCACCCCCGATGGTCAATTCCCGACCCTGCCCTTCCCGAACCCTGAAGAAGAGGGCGCATTAAGCGAGGCGATTAAAACCGCGCAAACCAATGACGTGAGCTTGATCGTTGCCAATGACCCAGATGCCGATCGCTGCGCAATCGCCGTCCGCCGTGGCGAAACCTGGCGACAACTCACTGGTGACGAGGTCGGCGCGCTACTTGCACAAAAGATCATCGAAATATCCAAAGAATCTTCGGGTTCAAGCCCTGCCAAAGTATTGGCAACCACTTTGGTTAGTTCAACGCTCACAAGCAAGATGGCCGCATCACATGATTTCACGACGGCAACCACACTCACGGGTTTTAAATGGATAGGCAGAATCCCTGGGCTTGTGTACGGCTACGAAGAGGCCCTGGGCTATTGCGGAGACCCTGTAAACGTCAAAGACAAAGATGGCATCACCGCTGCGTTGCTGGCCATACAAATAAATAGTGAAGCGTTTGCGACAGGCAAAGACCTCATTGACTTACTTGACGAGATCTATTTGCAATATGGCCTGCACTACACCAGCACTCGCTCAACGCGCTTCGAATCGGTTGACCAAGCGACAGAAATAATCGCGAGCCTCGCACTAAACCCACCCAAAGTCGTAGCTTCTCTGCCGGTTAGAGACTTCACGGACTTGACACGTGGGTGGCATCACTTACCGCCTACCTCTGGCGTTTTGTTCTACTTGGGTGAGAGTGTTCGAGTGATCATCAGACCAAGTGGCACGGAACCAAAAGTGAAGACGTATTTAGAGGTCGTCTACCCGCCCCGGCAGGCGTCACTGACAGCGGACAAAGCGGCCGCAGCAGAACTATCTGATCGCGTGCACGCCGCCCTGAGAGAATCGATGTCGTGCCCAACACCATGAATCAGGTGGCGACACTGACTCAAGTGACTGAGACTCCGAACGCCTTGGCTGAATTCTTGCGTGGCCTACCCGGCGTAGACGCCGTTGGTGCTGATCAACGAGCAGCGTCGCTGGCAACCCGTTCGATAAAGACCGAGTCGAAGCGTCGCGCCATCGACCTCGCCATATCGATGATCGATCTCACAACTCTTGAGGGCGCTGACACGCAAGGCAAAGTCAAAGCGATGTGCGCTAAGGCTCGACATCCTGACCCTTTAAACAGCGAAGTGCCCCATGTGGCTGCCGTCTGCGTCTACCCAGACTTAGTCGCTATCGCGTCTAAAGAGTTGGTTGGCTCAGGCGTTGCAGTCGCTTCGGTCGCAACGGCATTCCCCTCGGGCAGGGCCGACCTTCAAACCAAGCTAAGTGACACGCGTTTTGCAGTGAGTCAAGGCGCCACCGAGATTGACATGGTGATCGATCGAGGTGCGTTCTTGTCTGGGGACTATCTCAAGGTTTATAGCGAAATCGTCGCCACGAAAAGTGCTTGCGGTGATGCACATTTGAAAGTGATCTTAGAAACCGGTGAGCTAGCAACCTATGACAACGTGCGCCGAGCGTCGTGGTTGGCAATGATTGCGGGTGCGGATTTCATCAAGACTTCAACTGGCAAGGTCACACCTGCGGCGACGTTGCCCGTCACATTAATAATGCTTGAAGCGGTGCGCGACTTTCGCGAGCAAACCGGCCGAATGGTGGGCGTGAAGGCAGCTGGGGGTATCAGAACAGCAAAGGACGCCATCAAATACCTGGTTCTAGTAAACGAAACCTGTGGCCCAGACTGGCTGACACCTCAGTATTTTCGACTCGGTGCTTCGATCTTGCTCAATGATCTACTGCAACAACGGCAAAAAATGATCACTGGCCACTACTCGGGCCCTGACTACGTGACCATCGACTAATGAATCAAAGTTTCGAATACTCACCGGCGCCGGAATCTCGTGCGATCGTAAATCTTGCAACCTCTTACGGGTTATTCATAGACGGCAAGTTCGCTCAAGGTCAGGACGGGGCCCCCTTCAAAACCATCGATCCCGCGACCGAAGAAGTGCTAGCTGAAGTTTGGGGTGCAGGGCCAAAAGACGTAAACCGTGCCGTTACCGCGGCGCGCAAGGCCTACAACCAAACCTGGCGAAAAACCAGCGGGCGAGAAAGAGGCAAGTACCTATATCGCATTGCTCGCATAATTCAAGAAAGGTCGCGCGAGTTAGCGGTTTTGGAATCTCTAGACAACGGCAAACCGATTCGAGAGTCGCGAGACGTAGACATCCCGCTGGTAGCTGCTCACTTTTTTTATCATGCCGGCTGGGCTGACAAGCTTGACTACGTCGGTTTGGGCTCGTCGCCTTCTGCCTATGGGGTGGCAGCGCAGGTGATTCCTTGGAACTTCCCGCTGCTAATGCTCGCTTGGAAGGTCGCCCCAGCACTGGCTGCCGGGAACACCGTGGTGCTAAAGCCCGCAGAAACAACACCACTGAGCGCGCTGTGGTTCGCGGAGATCTGTCAGCAAGCTGAGTTGCCCAACGGGGTGGTCAACATCATCACCGGTGACGGCGCGACCGGGGCTGCACTGGTGTCACACCCAGACGTCGACAAAGTTGCATTCACTGGGTCTACCGAAGTCGGGCGACAAATCGCGATTTCAATCGCTGGTACCAAGAAATCTTTGACACTCGAATTAGGTGGTAAGGCCGCGAACATCGTCTTTGATGACGCTCCTATTGATCAAGCAGTAGAAGGCATAGTCAATGGAATCTTCTTTAATCAAGGACACGTCTGTTGCGCAGGGTCGCGACTCTTAGTACAAGAGTCGATCGCCGACGCCGTTATCGACTCGCTCAAGCGGCGCCTAAGCACTCTTCGACTTGGTGACCCACTTGACAAAAACACTGACATCGGCGCCATAAATTCGGCACCGCAGTTGGCCAAAATCGTCGAATTGGCGAAAAGTGGTGAACTAGACGGCGCGAATAAGTGGCAGGCGCCATGCCAGATTCCTGAAAAGGGCTACTGGTTCGCCCCCACCGTCTTTACGAACGTGACCCAATCGCATCGAATCGCGCGAGAAGAGATATTCGGCCCCGTCCTCTCGACTTTGACATTTAGAACTCCGAGCGAAGCTGTCGAGAAAGCGAACAACACACCCTTTGGCCTGTCAGCCGGTATCTGGACTGAAAAGGGGTCGCGCATCTTGCAAATCGCCAGTCAACTTAAGGCCGGTGTTATTTGGGCCAACACGTTCAATCGCTTTGACCCGGCAAGTCCTTTTGGCGGGTTTAAAGAGTCTGGCTACGGGCGCGAGGGTGGCCGCCAAGGAATGCTGGGCTACCTACGCCCCAGGGGTAAATAGATGTCGACCGGGCGCTTGGAGATTCGAAAGACTTACAAACTATTCATCGGCGGTGAATTCCCTCGCTCTGAATCAGGGCGGTCTTACGAAGTAACTGACTCAAAAAACCGATTTCTAGCCAATGCGGCAATGGGCTCGCGCAAAGACGCAAGAGATGCAGTTAGGGCTGCAAGAACTGCTTACGAAAAATGGTCGAATGCATCCGCATACAACCGAGGCCAGATTCTCTACCGAATCGCAGAAATGATGGAAGGTCGAAAAGAGCAATTCGTCTCAGAAGTGATGTCAAGTGAGGGCTGTACCAAACCCGTAGCCAACAAGATCGTCACCGCCGCAATCGATCGCTGGGTTTGGTACGCCGGCTGGGCAGACAAGTTCGCCACTGTTGCAGGCAGCACGAACCCGGTAGCAGGCCCCTATTACAACTTCTCGACACCGGTGCCGATTGGCGTAGTGGCATTGGTGGCGCCGGCTAAGTCGTCGTTGCTTGGTCTGGTCTCTGTCGTAGCACCCGCGATAGTTGTTGGATGCACTGCCGTCGTGATTGCATCAGAAAATCGCCCTCTGCCGGCAATAACGCTAAGTGAGGCACTTGCCACTTCTGATCTTCCCGGCGGTGTAATAAACATTTTGACCGGCAACACAGGCGAGATAACGCCATGGCTCGCATCTCACGCCGACGTCAATGGTCTTGACTTAGCGGGGGTGACCAACCCCGCGTTAGCGATTGAGCTGACCCAGAGTGCGGCAGGCACCATAAAAAGAGTGCTGCCACGTCCAACAGTTGAGCCCGATTGGTTCAAAGACCCGGGTCTTGAGCGCCTTAACTTCTATGCAGAAGCACGGACTGTCTGGCACCCAATAGGGGTTTAGCTCTTCGCGCCGCCAACTACCGGGATGTCTTGACGCTTCTGCCAGCCGCCGACCAAGTTCAACAAATCGATTACGAAGGCTGCAGCTACCAACAACCAGGGGACGACACCTAAGTCACCGTTGGTCCAGCGCCACATGGCGAGGTACATCAAAGTAGTAAAGGGCAAGAGCAAGAAACCAAGAACGGGTATCACCCAGTTCGCAAAGACCCCGTCAAACCAATTCGTTAAGAGTGCAATTAGCGCGATTGCGATACGTGGGACGAAGGCTCCAAGAGCTAGAAAACAACACATAGGAAAGTCCTTAAAGGTCGGTTACGAAGATCTGTCTGGGTAGACCCTATTGGCTCGCTTTGGCAACATGAACGTGGCTATGAACCCCGCCAACAAGAAGGCAGCGGCCACAAAACCGACGTAAGAAGTTGCGAGCGCAAAGGCATCAGCCGCCGCGCCCAAGGCGTCTAGGCCGCCTGGCTGAGCCGTAAGTGCAGGTATGGCCTGTGAGGGCTGAGAAGTTATCTCGCGAGCCAGCTGGTCGGCCTCTGTTGAGGCGAAGCCGGCACCTTCGAGATTCGTGCTGGTCTGGTTGCGCAAAGTGCTCACCAAAACGGCCCCAAGCACTGCAGTACCAAGGGCGGCACCAATTTGGCGTGCGGTGCTTTGGACGGCAGATCCCTGGCCAGACTCTGAGACCGGGATATCGATCAAGATGACGTTCGTTATTTGCGCAGTGGCGAATCCGACACCAAGACCGTAAACAAACAACCACGGCACAAAGCCCCAACCCCCTATTTCAGGTGAGACGACGAGGGCGATTCCGACTATGCCAACCATCTCTAAGACAAGACCTACGCGCACCACTATGACGCTGCCGATACGGGTGGCTAATTGGCCAGCTAGCGGGCCGGCTAAGAACGCACCGGCTGCCAGCGCAAAGAGCACTGCCCCCGTCCCGAGTGCTGTTAAGCCAGTGACCGACTGTAAGAAGAGCGGCAATGCAAACAAGAGGCCGAATTCACCCAAATTGATTATCAGGGCAGCGATGTTGCCGAAACTAAAGCTTCGGATCTTGAAAAGTTTTAGATCTATCAGTGTTGGTTTGCCCTTTTGGGCCGCAGACTTTTGGTGAAGCAAGAACACGATTAGAGCGACTATCGAAATGACGAACGCCAGACCACTCGGTGAAACCGAATCAAACGGCCATTCAACGCCAAAGATTTCAAACGTGGCCGTTGGCACCCACCACCCGTAGTTTTGGCCCTCGATCAATGCGAACACCAAAGCACCCAAACCAAGAGCTGAGAGAAGCGCGCCGAGCCAATCAAGCCCGCGCTTTGCGTTTAGATCTCGGGTCTCGGGCACGAACTTCAAGAGCCCGAACACGATCACCGCGCCAATAGGAACGTTTATCAAGAATGCCCAACGCCAAGAGAAACTTTCAGTAAGCCACCCACCCAAGAGCGGCCCCACAGCTGCAGTACCCCCGATGGTCGCACCCCAGATACCAAATGCGACGGCTCGATCGCGCCCGCGATAGATCGCGTTAACGGTAGAGAGCGAGGCTGGCAGCACCATCGCACCACCAACGCCTTGAATAACTCGCGCGCCAATTAGCCAACCTGCACTTTCTGCGGTGGCTGCGGCCAGGCTCGCAATAACGAATACCACGGTGCCGATGAGGAAAAGTCGTTTACGCCCATACAAGTCGCCCAAGCGCCCCGTTAGCAAAACCAACGATGCGAAGACCAGCGCGTAGACGCTATTGACCCACTCAGCATCGGTGGTGGTGATACCGATGTCTTTGATGATCGATGGAATGGCGACATTGACGATGGTCGAATCGACGATTATCAAAGCCACGCCTAGGGCGATAAACGGCATTGGCACCCATTTGCCCCGATTACTCATGGGGTGATTAGCTTGGCTTGCCGATTTGAGTCATGAGCGGCCGAGGGTATCGTCTCGCTATGTCTATCGGCGCCAGTGACGCGAGCGATACCAATGCGATTTCGTTAGAAAGCAACACAACGCAAGACGGTCGAAAGACTTGGCGCGCGACTATTCCACCGCGCCTTATTCGCCGAACGATCATCACCGCACTGCTTCTGGTGGTACTGCTGCAAATCTCAGAATGGGCTTTCTTTCGAATTCGCGGGCTGTTGTTCTTGATCTTCGTCTCGTGGTTGGCAAGCCTGGCTCTAGAGCCGGTAGTCGGGTACTTGCAGCGAAAGGGCTGGAGTCGCAATCTGGGCACGCTTACCTCGCTAGCACTTCTGGTGGTGCTTGCCCTTGTCTTCGCAGTGACATTCGGGCAACTACTAGTGGTGCAGCTAGCAGATTTGATATTAGGTTTACCGAATATCTTCGACTCGATAGCTGAGTGGTTAAACAACCTGTTCGACCTAGGGCTCACCTCAACGCAGATCGCCGAATACTTAAGCCTTAGCTCTGAACAAATACCGCAACTCGCATCTGCCGTGGCAGGTGGGCTATTTGGCGTCGTGGTTTCAACCGTTGGCATTGTCTTTAGCATCTTGACGGCCCTGCTCTTTACTTTCTATTTCACCGCCGAAGGCCCAAAGATTCGTGCGACGGTGGCAGGCTGGCTTCCGGCTGATAAACAAAAAATCTTCTACACGGTTTGGACAACTGCAGCATCTAAGACGGGCGGGTTCGTTATATCTCGCTTGATTCTGGCAGTTGTGTGTGCTGCCGCGTCTAGTGTCTTCTTTCTCTTGATAGGTCTCCCCTATTGGTTACCGCTGGGCATTTTCACCGGGCTAGTAAGCCAATTCATTCCCACGATTGGTACATACATTGGTGGTGCGGTTCCGGCCCTTATTGGCCTGACCGAAAGCTGGGTCACCGGCGTGTTAGTGGTTGCATTCGTGCTGGTTTACCAACAAATCGAGAACTACTTGCTGCAACCTCGCATCAGCTCACTAACCATGGACATTCACCCCGCCGTCGCCTTTGCCGCGGTGATTATCGGGGCGTTGTTGTTCGGGCCGATAGGTGCACTGATCGGAATACCCATAGCTGCCGCCGTCGTCTCGTTGATAGATACCTACGCCCACCGATACGAGATTTCGCCAGACATCAATTGAACGAGACGCCAATCGATTGGGCACAACTTAAAAAAGATGCCCGGGCGGTGATGAAGCGAGCGTATGCACCATATTCACAATTCCCAGTCGGGGTCGCTGCCTTGTGTGACGACGGCCGCACGATCGTGGGCTGCAATGTCGAGAATGCCTCGTACGGGGTCGGTCTTTGTGCTGAATGCGGATTAGTGAGCGAGCTGCATGCAAGCGGCGGTGGGCGTCTTACGGCAGTTAGCTGCGTTGATAAGCACGGTAATGCACTTATGCCGTGTGGGCGTTGTAGACAACTTCTCTACGAACACGGTGGACGAGACATGTTGATTGATACCCCTGAAGGAATCAAGAAACTGCACGAGATATTGCCTCAAGCTTTTGGCCCTGATGACTTGGTCGAACGAGGTTAAGTACCTCTCGTGAGCGCACCGAGTGTGCATTCAGCAGTAGAAATCATCGCAGCCAAGCGTGACGGTAAGCCTTTAAGCGATGAGCAGATTCAATGGGTGCTTGATTCATACGTAGCCGGCGACGTAGCCCATGAACAGATGTCGGCTCTCAGCATGGCCATCTTGCTAAATGGAATGTCGATACCTGAGATCACCAAATGGACTCAAGTGATGGCCGACTCAGGCACTCGGATGAGCTGGTCTGGCCTAGGCAAGCCGACGGTGGACAAACACTCCACTGGTGGCGTTGGCGACAAGATCACTTTGATTCTCACCCCCTTAGTCGCCGCTTGTGGTGCGGCTGTTCCACAACTTTCTGGACGGGGGCTCGGGCACACCGGCGGGACTCTCGACAAACTCGAGGCGATTCCTAACTGGCAGGCGAGCATCTCGCCCGAGCGCATGTTCGAAATTCTTAAGTCCGTAGGCGGGGTGATCTGCGCAGCTGGTGTAGATCTCGCACCCGCAGATCGATTGCTCTATTCATTACGCGACGTCACAGCGACAGTTGAATCTATTCCGCTTATTGCTAGCTCGATCATGAGCAAGAAGGTCGCCGAAGGCACTGGCGCATTGGTATTAGACGTGAAAGTCGGCTCGGGGGCCTTCATGAAAACACAAGACCAAGCACGTGAGTTGGCACGCACCATGGTCGACATTGGCAACAAGTCAGGTGTCAAGACGATGGCAGTCTTGAGTGCGATGGACGTGCCCCTTGGTCGCACTGCCGGTAACGCACTCGAAGTCACCGAAGCCGTTGACGTGCTAAACGGTGCGGGGCCAAGCGATGTGCGTGAACTCACTTTGATACTGGCTAAAGAGATGCTCGAGTTGGTAGGCCTGGGCCATGTAGACCCTGCTCAAGTGCTTGATTCGGGTCAGGCCTTACACACGTGGAAGGAAATGATCCGCGCCCAAGGCGGTGACCCAGATGCCCCGCTTGCAGTTGCACCAGTAGCACACGAGTTTAAAGCCACAAGCGATGGCGTAGTCATAAAACTCGATGCAATGGGCATCGGCGTGGCTGCCTGGCGACTAGGTGCAGGTCGAGCGCGAAAAGAGGATTCTGTCTCAGAATCAGCCGGGGTGCGTTGGCATTTTGACCTGGGTGACAAAGTCACTTCAGGTGACGTGCTGGCAACCCTCTACACCGAAGACGAATCTCGAATTGGCGCGGCCTTAAAAGCGATCACCCCCGCCGTAGAAGTGGGCGACGCCGCCGAAGTCGAAAAG
>VGAH01000033.1 GCA_016870945.1 Actinomycetota bacterium
CACAGTGTTCAATCTGCGCTCGATAATCGTCAATACTTCGATTTTCGCAATTCTCGGCGTGGGTGCCACTTTGGTAATCATTACTGCCGGTATCGATTTATCAGTTGGGGCAGTTCTCGTCTTCAGCAGCGTTATGGCCGCACAAGTTATGGGTTCCCTTGGAGCGTCAGGGTGGGGTACCGCCCTAATTGGCGCTGCAGTTGCAATTGGTAGCGGTTGCGTTTGGGGGTTCATTAACGGTTTCTTGGTTGCCAAAGCCAAGGTTCCAGCGTTTATTGTCACTCTGGGCACCTTGGGCATGGCCCTTGGGCTTTCGCAAGTTGTAACCGGGGGGATCGACTTAACCGGTGTGCCCCCCGAGCTCATTGACACGGTTGGCTTCGGCAATATTTTCTGGGAAGTACCTACGTTAACTGTTATAGCGGCGATAGTTGTCGTCCTGGGAAGCATCTTGCTGCATAGAACCCGGTTCGGTTTGTTCACCTTCGCCGTCGGCTCAAATCCTGAGGCCTGTCGAAGAGTTGGCATAAACGTAGATCGACAGCTAATTCTGGTTTACGTAATTGCAGGGGCATGTGCGGGCATAGGCGGAATTTTGAGTCTCGCGTTTTTTCAACAGACCACCATCGGCGGTCAATCGAATACACCCTTGACCGTTATTGCTGGCGTCGTGATTGGTGGTACGAGTCTGTTTGGGGGTATCGGCTCCATCTTCGGTACGGTCATTGGCTTACTCATCCCGGTAACTCTGCAGTCGGGCTTCATCATCATTGGCGTCCAGTCTTACTGGCAAGGTGTAGTTATAGGGATATTCCTTATCGGTGCTGTTTACATCGACAACGTCCGAAGACAACGGGCACAGAGGGCAGCTTCCAAATCGGTCGAAGAAAGCAAAGCTTCAGGGGTTCTCGACACTACTTAGCGCAATCTAGGTTGTAAGAGTCGAGAATCCCTGTAGTAGGATCGTTACGCGGCAGTCAGTGGCGTGGGCGGCCATAACGCCGCCCACGCACTGCTATCGAAAATCAACCTCCCTTAAAGAGAGGTTTTCGACTTACTCCTCTAGGTCTAGCAGCAGACCTGTTTCAGCCTCTTCGCCTTCGCGCAACAAAACTGGTGCGCCAGCGACGTCTGCCAACCACTGCTGTTGAACACCGTCGAGAGTTCCGTCAGCTCTTAGGTCTTCAACCACGGCGCTTACGCACTTGGTCAAATCCGAACCCTTGTCGAGCACCAGACCGAACTGCTCAGTTACCTGTTCGGTTGGGAACTGCCCCACGATCACGCCGTCATCAAGTTCAGCTGCCGTGATGTAAAAGGCGGTCGGTAAGTCCACTACCAAACCGTCAATTTGGCCGTTTGCTAGTGCTTGCTTGGCCACATCGTTGTTGTCGAACACGGCCGGCTCGGTTGTGGGAGCGATGACTTCGACAATGGTGTCATAAGAAGTCGTACCAACTGCTGCGCCTAACTTCGCACCCTGAAGTTCAGCGATAGTGGTTGCCCCCTCAATTGGTGAGCCGGCGATGGTGATCAACGCTTGGTTTACGTCGTAGTAACCCGGGCTGAAATCAACAGCGTCTTTGCGTTCGTCAGTAATCGAGACCTGGTTGATCGCAAAGTCAAATGGCTTTTCACCCGGCGTGATCAAACTGTTAAACGAGGCCACAACCCACTTCACCTCGTCCGAGTTAAAGCCCAGTCGGTCTGCCACGGTGTAGGCAACAGCTGACTCAAAGCCCTGGCCGTTGACGGGGTCGTCGTTCTTAAACCACGGTTCATAAGCTGGCGAATCGGTGCCGATGGTCAAGAAGCCGGCCTCCATAACGGGCAGATTCGCTTTGGTGCACGGGTCGTCCGAAACTGCTACTTCAGCCTCAGCCGCTGCGTCGGCATCAGTTGAACCCCCACCGCCGCAACCAGCCAAACCCAGCAGACCGAAAACCGCTACTACGGCCAAACTCTTCGTCGATCTCAACCTAGTTACCCCCCGGTAGCCATGAAAAAATGAACTGAATGGCCTGATATTACTTGCGTACGCTGGTAGCTGGCCTCGCAAGACATCCGTCGAGAAGCGGCCGACCTCACCGACTCCCTCTGGCACCTCCAATTTGCCCCAGTTAACCTTCGCCTCTAGGGCGCACCCGGCGGCGGCCGAGCCCTAACCCCTACAAAAGTGAGGCTGATTGGCAGCGGGCAAAGCTAGTGGCGAGATCTTGCTCGTTCGAAATGCCAACAAGCGATTCGGCGGTGTTCAAGCTCTTAAAGACGCGAAGTTGACACTGCGTGACGGCGAGATTCACGCCTTGCTTGGCGAAAATGGCGCCGGTAAATCGACATTGGTAAAAGTTCTAGCCGGCGTTCACCGACTTGATTCAGGGACTGTCGAATTGAATGGCAAGCCATTCATTCAAGGCTCGCCTCGCGCTGCTATGGAACAGGGCATAACCGTTATTTACCAAGAGCCATCGTTGTTCCCGGATTTATCGCTTGCTGAGAATGTCTTCATAAGTCGTCTACCGCGAAAAGGTGTTGCCATCACCTGGGCTCAAACACGTGACGAAACCAAGAAGTTGTTCGATGAACTTGGTGTAGACCTAAACCCAGAAAGACTTGCTCGAGGCCTTTCAATTGCAGACCAGCAGGTCGTTGAAATCGCCAAAGCCCTGTCATTAGACGCCAGCGTAATTTTGATGGACGAGCCAACGGCCGCCCTGACGTCTTCTGAGGTTGCTCGACTGATGTCGGTTATGCGCAAATTGGCCGAGCGCGGCAAATGCGTTGTTTTCGTGAGTCACCGCCTCGATGAGGTTTTTGCGGTTTGTAGTGAAGTAACCGTGATGCGTGATGGCGAGACTGTCGCCGAAAGCCCGATTGACAAAACTTCAATTTCAGAAGTCATCAAATGGATGGTCGGTCGCGAACTAAAAGAAATGTTCCCCAAAGTCGATGCCAAAGTAGGGGCTACTGCCCTAGAAGTTAAATCACTTAACAGTGCTTCTGAATTCAAAGATGTCTCGCTACACGTAAAGAAGGGCGAGATCGTCGCCCTGGCTGGTCTCGTTGGCAGTGGCCGATCAGAAGTAGCCCGGGCCATTTTCGGGGTAGACCCCTACGACTCGGGCGAGGTGATCTTGAATGGGCAGAAGCTCCCGCCTAAGCGGCCGAAGACCTCGGTGGCTCGGGGCTTAGCGCTGGTACCCGAAGATCGACGCCAACAAGGTTTGTTCATGATTTCGTCAGTTGCACGCAACGTCGCAATGGAAATGTTGAACCGTCTCTCAAAGCTCGGATTCATTACAAATAAGCAAGAAATCAATCTCACCCAGAAATGGCAAGAGAAACTACAAATCAAATATTCAGACCCTCGCGCGCCAGTCGAAAGCCTCTCAGGCGGTAACCAACAAAAAAGTGTGTTAGCTAAGTGGCTCGCCACCGACCCCGACGTTCTAATCGTTGATGAACCGACCCGTGGTATCGATGTCGCGACCAAAGCAGAAGTCCACAGACTGCTAAGCCAATCTGCGGCTGACGGTAAGGCTGTGCTCATGATCTCGTCCGAGTTGCCAGAAGTACTCGGGATGGCTGACCGCATTTACGTCATGCACGAGGGCCGCCTCACAGCTGAAATGGCTCGTAATGAGGCCACACAAGAAAAGATCATGTTTGCAGCGACCGGCGAAAAGGTCGCTGTCGCGGGTAAGAAGCGCTGATGTCAGGGCCAACTGTTCCGGCGCCGACCACGACAACCGCAGGTCGTGCTCGCAAATTGATCAATGGCCGTATCGCAAGCTTGTTCTTGATTCTGGCTTTAGCAATCGGCATCACTGCGGCAGTAAACCCGCGGTTCCTAGGCGGGTCGGGGCTCACCGACCTGCTCATCGGTTCGGCGGTCATCGGAATCTTGGCCGTCGGCCTAACGCCAGTGGTAATCGCGCGCCACATTGACTTATCAATCGCTTCGACAACGGGGCTCTCTGCCTACGTCACGTTGTCGATCGTGGTTCCAAATGGCTGGGGTTTGTGGCAATCATTCGCCATCGGTGCCGGCATCGGTCTCTTAGTTGGCACAGTCAACGGCCTTCTGGTCGCGGGCTTAAACATCCCGAGCTTGGTGGTCACCTTGGGCACCTTGTCGATCGTTAGAGGAATCCTCTATTTCTATTCAGATGCCGGGCGCTTCACTCCAGATGTGATACCGCCATCGCTTATCGCCATGGGACTCGACACCATTTTGGACATTCCCATCATCTTCTGGATCACTCTGGGGTTTGCACTTTTTGCCGCCTGGTGGATGCGTTACACACCCGTTGGTCGCGATCTCTACGCGATCGGGAGCAACCCCCCAGCAGCACAGCTCGTTGGCATCAACATTTTTCAAAGGACATTGCTGGCATTCATGTGGTCAGGTCTAATGGCAGGAATCGCAGGTGTGCTCTACATCGGCCAGTTCGCTTTCGTAGATGCTTCGGCTTTCATAAATCAAGAGCTCGCTGTGGTCACCGCGGTGGTGGTCGGTGGAGTGAACATCTTCGGTGGGTCAGGAACCATCATCGGCGCATTACTTGGGGCATTGCTGATTCGCGTAATTGCAGGCGGCCTGGTGGCTGTTGGCGTTGACCCCTTCTGGCAGCAAGCGGTAAATGGTGTCTTGCTGATCACCGCAATCGGTTTGGATCGAATCCTCGCCCTGCGCAGCCAAGCCAAGATTCAGCGCATCCGCGAAGATCGCGTCGAAGAACAGTCGTGGCGCGAATGACGGGGCTTTTGATGAGGGGTGCAGACAAGCCAAAATCGGTGAGACGTTTCACCTGGGACGTCACCATCTATTTGATCTTGGCTGCCGTTTTGTTGGTCGGCTTCGCAATCAACCCCGAATTCGGCACCGCGTTCAACTTCTCGGCGATTCTGGCGAACATGGGCGAAATCATGTTGATTGCAATGCCAATGACTTTGCTCATCATCTCTGGCGAAATTGATCTATCTGTCGCCTCGATAGTCGGGCTTAGTGGTGTCGTCTTCGGCTACACCTACTACTTCGGTGGGGTGCCAATCGCGGTTGCGGCTGCTCTTGGCATCTTGACTGGCGCACTCTGCGGGGCCCTAAACGGTTTTCTGGTGGCGAAGTTAGCGTTGGGTTCACTGGCAGTGACGATTGCGACTTTGGCCTTGTTTAGAGGCTTCGCCACGGCCATCTTGGGTAACGAATCCGTGGCTGAGTACCCCGAAGCGTGGACTAACTTCGGTTACGACACCATCGGCACTTCGTTCATACCGAGAACATTCCCGCTGATCGTCACCTTCATATTACTGTTTGCAGTTCTTGCGCACTTGACGTCGTTTGGCAGGCGTGTTTACGGTATCGGCCAAAACGTCGAAGCTGCTCGGTTTGCGGCGATTTCAGTTACGACTTACAAATGGATCCTCTTCATTCTCACCGGAACAATGTCAGGTGTCGCTGGCATCGTCTACACGCTTCGTTTCTCGACTGCCCAGTGGGACAACGCAATCGGCTTAGAGCTAGCTGTGATCTCGGTCGTGCTGCTTGGTGGGGTCAGCATCTTCGGTGGCATTGGCAGCATCTGGGGTGTAGTCGGTGCTGCGCTGCTGTTTGGAACCCTAGAAGCACTCTTTAACCTGCAAGGCATCTCGCCCAACGTCTTCACCGTGGTCACCGGTGTGCTGCTCATCTCGGCGGTAGTAATCCCTGTAGCACTCCGGCGACTTAATCAGGCCCGAGAATTTCGAGAAGGGGCCAAAACTAGAATCCCAGTCGATTCATCTACTGGGTCAAGACCAAAAGAACCATCCGGAGGTTCCTAGGTCAACAGGTGAGAAATCACTTGCCGACGCCAACCCAAATTGGGCTGACGTCATCATGGGAGGAAATGAATGATCGCTAGAAAGCTGACGAGAACCCTCGTCGCGGGTGCAGCTGCAGCCGCCATGTTGGTTCTTCCGCTAGCTGGTGCATCAAACGCCCAAAGCTACGAACCAAACATGAAGATCGCGATGATTCCGAAACTTGGAAACATCGGCTACTTCAAGGTGGCTTGGACTGGTGCACAGAAAGCTTGTAAAGAGCTAAAGTACGAATGCAAGTACCTAGGTCCGAACGAAATCACTGCTGCTGCTCAGGTCAAGTTGATCAACTCGGCCGTTCAGCAGGGGTATGACGCCGTCTTGGTTGCAGCTAACGACAAAGACGCGCTCGTGCCGGCCTTGAAGAACGCGATGAAGCGTGGCGTCGTCGTCGTGACGTGGGACTCCGACGTTTCGTCGGCTGGTCGCCAGCTCTTCGTAAACCAGGCCTCATCGCAGGGCATTGCCGAGGGTCTTTTGGCAAGCACCTACGAGTTGATGGGAGGCAAGGGCGACTTCGCCATCTTGTCAACCACCCCTGACGCGTCGAACCAGAACGTTTGGATCGACTTCATGAAGCAGGGCTTGGCCAGCAACCCGAAGTACAAGGACATGAAGCTCGTCACCACCGTTTACGGCGATGACTTGCCAGACAAGTCCACCACCGAGACCCAGGGTCTTCTTCAGAAGAACCCAACCGTCAAGGTGATCGTTGCCCCGACTTCAGTCGGCATCGTTGCCGCTGCGAAGTTCGTGAGCAGCCGTCCGGAATACAAGGGCAAGGTCAAAGTGACCGGTCTTGGTCTTCCGAACGACATGAGGACGTACGTAACAGATGGTTCAGGCGCGCAGGCAGCCCTATGGGATGTGCCAGCACTGGGCTATCTCTCGGTGTACGCCGCAGCTGACATCAAAGCTGGCCTCGTGCCTCTCAAGAACAACAAGGCCGTAGTCGGCTCAACTGTTCCCGGTGGTGCACTAGGTGACAAGCGCAAGGTGATCAAGGGTGCTCTTGGCCCCGAGGTCGTTCTTGGCCCAGCCTTGGTGTTCACTGAGAAGAACATCAGTCAGTACAAGTTCTAAGAGTCCCTAGCTCTTAGCGTCGCTAAAAGCGACACCTAAGAAGGGCGGTCTTGCGAAAGCAGGGCCGCCCTTCGCTATTTATTACTCGATTCGGTAACTCGATTTATCACGCAATAGTCGCTTTGCCTTATCAAGAGCAGTTTGACGTGAGGCATCGCTTAAGTAATTTGCTTTAGAGACACCAAGCACCCGCGCCGCCAAAATCGCCCCAGTGTGGGCAGAGATGCTATTGCTTACGTCATCTCGCCACCCCTGATCAGGTAGTGCCTCTAGATAAGTCACCATGAAACTCGTCTGACACGTCCGCATGGACTCTCTCAACTCAGGTTTATGTATCGCCTTCAAATTCAGGTGCGCATTCAAAAAAGCCAGGTCGAGGGCGGGGTCGCCAACATGTGCAGTTTCTGCATCTATAACCCACAAGCCGTCAGTACCAACAAGAAAGTTTTTCGGTGAGAAATCGCCGTAAACCAAGCACTTTCGAGTTGATTCAAGCTCTTCTGCTAGGTGCAGCAATCTGGCAGAGAGCACCTCGTCAGCGATGACAGCAGCCGTTGCTCGATGAAAAGGGTCTGTCCTTAGTTGCTTTAAGCGCTCGCCACTTTTGATGCTGTCAGGTAACTTTTCAACGTTGACGGTTTCCTTGTGCCAATTAGCAAGTAAGTGCCCCAGCTTCGCGCCCAAATTGCTCGAGAACTCAGGTGTCCGCAAATGAGCAAACCCAAGTGCATCGGGTTCAGGGCTTGACTCGCTCAATAAC
The DNA here is from genome assembly GCA_016870945.1 of Actinomycetota bacterium. Classification (GTDB taxonomy): domain Bacteria; phylum Actinomycetota; class Actinomycetes; order S36-B12; family UBA5976; genus VGAH01. Next base: position 7,706 of record VGAH01000033.1, read on the forward strand.
ACGTGCCGCCAGTCACGCCAGTGAATGGGTGCAGCTTCAAGTACCAGCAGCGGTAAATCAGGGTTGAAAAACAGCACTTGTGGCACGTGCTCAGGGGTTAGCTCTCGAAGCAATCGCAATGAATCAGCTTCAACTTGCCCGCGACTTATGTCTGAAAACCAGTCTTGGGGGGTAGCCAACTTTTCAAGTGGTGTCTTAGCTACCAAGCGCCCTTTGACGCTTTCAACCAACCAGACCTGACTCGATACCCCGCCAGACAGCGGGGAAACACTCGCGTCGCCCTCTATCAAGCTGGCCTGCCGCAACACCGATTCCACGACTTGGTCAGAGACTTTTTCCGCTTGATTTGGCATCGTTTGAGGCTGAGCCTATGAGTCACCCTTGGCCATATATTCAGCCACTACAAACATGACAAAGCGACAACTCCCAAAGCCAAAAGACTTTCTGCCGCTGATCGGGTTTAGAGCGCCACGACTTGATAGAAACCAAGCCCGATTAGATGCCGCAACTAACTTGTGGGATCTTCGTTCGATAGCTAAGAAACGAACACCGAGGGCCGTGTTCGACTACACCGACGGTGCTGCCGGTGCCGAGGAATCAATGAAACGCTCGAGAGAAATTTATTCACGAATTGAATTCAACCCGCGAGTCTTAAGAGATGTGTCCAACGTTGACACCTCAGTTGAGATCTTAGGTAAGAAAAGTGCCTTCCCAATAGTGCTAGGCCCGACCGGCTTCACCCGCATGATGCATTACCAAGGCGAGGTGGCCGTCGCCCAAGCCGCCGGCGATTTCGGTTTGCCTTACTGCCTTTCGACTCTTGGAACTACCTCTATCGAAGAAGTGGCCGAGAACGCACCTAACACTCGAAAGATGTTTCAGCTCTACGTATGGCGTGACAGAGGGCCCGGTAAAGAGCTGATCGACCGAGCGAAGGCGATGGGCTATGACACGTTGATTCTCACCGTGGACTGCCCAGTAGGCGGCCCAAGATTGAGAGATGTCAAAAACGGGTTGACGATTCCACCGTCGCTGAAGTTCAAGACCATGATGGACATGGCTAAGTACCCAAACTGGTGGTTCAACTTGCTCACCACTGAACCCCTCACCTTTGCATCTTTTAGTTCGACCCAAGGGACTGTCTCAGAACTGCTCTCACGAGTTATGGACCCTTCTTTGTCTTTCGCCGACGTGGAATGGCTAAGAAGTCAATGGCAAGGGCCCCTTGTTATCAAGGGCGTACAAACCGTGGCCGACTCAAAAGTTTTGGCAGACATGGGTGTTGATGGCATCTTGCTTTCTAACCATGGTGGCCGACAGCTTGATCGAGCGAAGGTGCCATTTGAGTTACTCCCCGATGTCGTTGAAAAGGTCGGTAGCGAAATCGAAGTCTTCGTGGACGGGGGCACCATGAATGGTGCCGACGTGGCCGCTGCAGTAGCTCGTGGGGCGCGCGCCGTGTTCATCGGTCGGGCGTACCTCTACGGGTTGATGGCTGGTGGCAAAGCTGGGGTCGAACGCGCACTGCAGATGCTCACCAAAGAGTTCACCGACACCATGAAGTTGCTTGGTGCCAGCGATGTGTCAGAACTCGACGAAAGTCTGGTAAGCGTAAGACCCAAATTTAGCTAAGCGCATCTGCTCGGTAGAATTGATTTAAATATGAGTGAAGCCCAAGTCAAGAACTATCTGAAGAATTTGAAAATTGAGACTCCGTCGTGGGGCTATGCAAACTCAGGCACACGGTTCAAAGTCTTCGCTCAACCGGGCGTTCCCCGAAACGCATTCGAGAAACTAGATGATGCAGCCGTCGTACATAAGTTGACGGCTTCAGCACCCAGTGTCGCGGTACACATCCCCTGGGACTCCGTCGATGACTACGGGTCGTTAGCGAAGTACGCACACGAAAAAGGTCTGCGCATCGGGGCTGTTAACCCAAACCTGTTTCAAGAAGACGATTACAAGTTAGGCAGCATCGCCAGCCCAGACCCACGAACTAGAACAAAAGCTGTCGCCCACATGATTGACTGCGTAGAAATCGCCAAGAAGCTCGGCAGCGACGCATTAAGCCTTTGGTTCCCGGACGGAACCAACTACCCAGGCCAAGACTCGA
>VGAH01000034.1 GCA_016870945.1 Actinomycetota bacterium
TGCCGATCTGGTGGGTGCCCTCAGCTAATGCTTTAACGGTGTGGCTAGTGGCGTCTTGGCGAGCCACCAAATCGTTGAGTTCTAACCACAATTCGTCGAAATTCTTCACCCTCGAACCTTATGTGAATGTGGCCTCTAGGCCTACGCGAGTACGGTTTTGGGCATGCCACCGCGCAAATCGACCGCACGTAAATCAACCGCGCGCCGCTCGACTTCTCGCAAGACGACCAAGCGCGCGCCCGCACGCACAACACGCGCCAGCAAAGCCAAGAGTCTCAAGACCCACCCGCTGCACAACCCAAACCCGTGGTCAACCAGAAAGCCACAGTCAATCATCTTGACCATCACCGTCATCGTGATTCTGGTCGGGGTGATCGCTGCCGCCCTTGACTACATCTCGGCGGCACGCGGCGGTGTAGTGCCGGTGCTGATGCTGGCCGTCGCCCCGATATTGGCCATCTATTACATCTGGTACTTCAACTTCAATAAGGCGCGATAGCCCCAGCTGCTTTAAGCGCGTAACCAACCGCGTGGCCAATTAGCAACGCAAACAACACCGTGCCTAAACCAACGGTGCCCCCCAATAACCATCCGATGACCAACACACTGGCCTCTAGCCCTAGGCGAACCCACGCAACCGGCCAACCGGTTCGATCGTGAATACCAGTCATCAAACCGTCCCTAGGGCCAGGCCCGAGATTGGTCGTTAAGTACATACCGCTCCCGACACCGATGATCGCGATTCCAAACAGAACCATCGCAAGTGCCACCCACCAGTTCGTTTGAGCTGGCACCAACCAAACCGTCACTTGTAATGCGACGGCGATGATCACCGCATTCGCGATGGTGCCAAGCCCGGGCTTCTCACGAAGTGGCACCCACAACAACAACACCATCAAGCTCGTCAAGAACGTTGCTAAGCCGATCGATACTGGCAACTGAACCGAGAGCCCTTGGGCGAAAACAGTCCAGGGGCTAACGCCTAAGCCCGATACGACGAGTAGGCCTTCGCCAGTTCCAAACAACCAAAGACCCGCAACTAGCACCACCAACGTCAAAGGCTTGGCACGCCATCGACTACTGGCACGCCACTTAACCCAAGGGATCGTGCGAGACGGACTTAAGAATTCAAGCCACGCAGGGACGCGCTTACTGATTCTTGTTTTGGAAGCGAGTGGCTTCTTATCATTCACCTTCAAAACATAGTGGTCGCAATTATGATGAAAATGTGAAAGCACGTCGTGATTGGCGCGTATGGCTACAAATTGGCACGCTAGGTTTCGGCGGCCCCGCCGGACAGATCGCGTTACTTCAAAGAGAACTAATCGAAAAACACAAGTGGATCTCACACGATGAACTAAGCCGCACCATTGCGCTTACTTCGATAATCCCCGGGCCAGAAGCCCACCAAACCGCTACTTACATAGGCCTAAAGCGCTCTGGGCTAAAGGGTGCACTAACTGCTGCGACGCTATTCATTGCCCCGGGCGCGGTGATTACCGCTGCTCTTGCCGGGCTGTACTTGGCCGCGGGTGATCTACCCGTGGTTCGCGGCGCACTGCAAGGTTTGCAGGCCAGCGTCATCGCAATAATCGCAGCCGCACTGATTTCTCTTGGTAGGCGTGCGCTGGTTTCGAAACTGTTGTGGTTGGTCGCAGGCGCGTCTTTCATCGCAAGCTTCTTCTTGGGCATTCCTTTCATACTGGTGGCACTGGCGCTAGGAACCGCCGCTTTTGCCGTGCGGCCCGAACTAGCAACTCACCCCGAGACGCCGACTTTGCAATCTGTGCAGCTTGGCCGCCTAATCGATAAGCCAAAGCGAGTTGTCGCGATTGGCGTCAGCCTTTTAGCTCTAGTCGCGGTTTGTGTACTGGCCATAAATATTTGGACGGGGTCTGACTCGCGCTGGGGTTCACTTGCATGGGTTCTACTAGTTAGTGCTTACACCCTCGGTGGTGCCTACGCGATAGTTGATTACGCATCCCAAGAGTTCGTAATCAATTACGGCTGGCTTAGTGCAACCGACATGAGCGTTGGCTTAGGCCTAGGCGAATCAACCCCAGGGCCATTGATTTTGGTGCTTGAGTTCGCATCAATATTGGCTGCTGCCACCGACCCTTTCTCTTTACTACCGATCTGGTTGGCTGGCGCGCTAGCGGGGCTGCTTGCAGTTTTCGTACTCTTTGCGACTTCGACCGGGATCATTTTGAGCATTGCCCCATTTACCGACCGACTACTTGCGTCAGCGAGGCTGCGTCAAGCCATGCGAGTCATCTCAGCTGCAGTAGTGGGGGTGTTAGTAAGTCTTGGCCTGTCGTTTGCAATCACCACGTTCTTTGGTGAAGTAGAACTAACAAGGTTTGGTGACTTAGTTCAAGTACTTACCCCAACTCTCGATTCAATCTATTGGCCAACGGTCTTGATTGGCGCGCTTGCCGCCGTCCTGCTATTTAGGCTTCGTTTGCCTCTATGGCAAGTGGCCTTGATTTCGGCCGGCGTTGGGGCCTTAATTCACTAAGCGAGCTCACTAGCCGCATCGAACCGAGCCAGTTAGTGGCTAGATGGTGACGGTGTCGATCACGAACCGGTAGCGAACATCACTGTTAACCACCCGGTCGTAGGCCTTATTTATATAGTCGGCGTCAATTACTTCGACATCGCTCACGATGTTGTGCTTACCGCAGAAATCGAGCATTTCTTGGGTCTCTTTGATACTGCCGATCATCGAGCCTGCCAAAGACCTGCGCATCTCAAGTAGCGAGCCGGCGTTGATTGGCGCGGGTTTACCGGGCAACCCGACGATGACCAAGGTGCCGTTTAACTTGAGGAGCTTTAGAAACCGATCTATATCTACGTCTGCTGAGACGGTATTGATGATGATGTCTTGGGTCTTAGTTAACGCACCTAGGGCAGCTTCATCGTGGGTGTTGACGAATGCATGAGCGCCAAGGGCTAAGGCGTCAGCTTTCTTAGAATCGCTATGACTTAGCACTGTGACATTGGCACCCATGGCCGCGGCGAACTTCACGGCCATGTGCCCGAGCCCACCTAAGCCCATGACAGCGACGTTTTTGCCGGGGCCAGCACCCCAATGTCGAAGCGGTGAATAAACAGTGATTCCCGCGCACAAAAGTGGCGCCACACCTGTGGGGTCAAGGTTCGCAGGGACTCTCATCACATAATCCGCGTCAACCACGATGTTCTTCGAATAACCGCCAAAATTAAGAGTCTTGCCGTCACGCGCAAAGTCGTTATACGTCTGTGTCATGCCTTCAAGGCATTGGTGGCTCTCGCCTGATTGACAGTTCTCACACTTTCTACATGAATCGACGTAAACCCCTACGCCAACTGGCTCACCTACTTTGAACTCGGTTACATCTTTGCCGACAGCCGCAACCGTGCCCATGATCTCGTGCCCAGGCACCATAGGGAACTTCGCGGGCCCCCACTCTTCTCGAACCTGATGAATATCAGAGTGGCAAATGCCTGCATAAGAGATGTCTACTGAGACGTCTCGAGCCCCAATTTCTCGCCTATCGAATTCCCATGCAGCTAGCGGAGCGCTTGCAGATTGCGCGGCAAAGCCTTTTGTTTTACCCACCTTTAATTACTGGCTCCATGTCGCCCTGGGCGATTTCTTCGACATCTTGAGCTGACACGTCAGTTCGGTCGATCCACTTGCCCACCATCTTTTCGACCTTCTCTTCTGCGGCGGCGCGCTTGGGCGTGGGCTGTGTTTCAGCCACTGCCCAACGGCGACGCGTCTCCCACTCGAGTTCGCGGGCGCGCAAGGCCTCTTGCACAGCCGCCATTTCTTCGTCAGTCGCTTCAAGGCTAAAGACTTTTCGCACCGCTTCAGGGGTCTCTCGGCGGTAATCGTGGCCACCTTCGTCGAATACCCCAGGCGTTGGGGTGAGCGCATTTTGCATGTCAATGAATGTGGCGATGAAGGTGACGATTGGCATCCACTTGGTGTGCCGAGGCGCACCTGGCGGTCTGGTGTCGTTGGGCCCAAGCCAATCAGGCTGGCGCCAAATAACAGAGGTTCCAAATTTCGGAATCGGGTCGTCACCATTTTGAAGCAACAGAAAGTCAACTTGGCTCTTTTGATCATCAGGCAAGTTGCGCCAATCGCGCACGGCCCGCGGCATATAGACGGTGCCTGGGCCAACTTCAGGCGGAACGCTCACGCTGCGATCACCCCAGAGCTCTTTCTTCCAGTCGGTGGCAGCTGGGGTGCCGATCCAGACGGCTGCGTCTAAGCCAACACCTTCTGGGCCAGTGATGCCTTGACCTTTGAACATGTCTTCACTTACTTGCGAGCCCAAGGATTCACCGAACATCAAGATTTTCGGACGTTTGCTGCGCGGCATCGCAAGCAGGCGCTTCATGATTCCGTTAAGAACCATGCGCGTTTGGTTCGTGCCCTCGGGAACCTTCGTCAAGGAAAGTGCAGAGGGCAGAACTGAGTACTGAATTGCAGCCGAGGCGCAGTTGCCCTTGGTTAAGTATTCAAGGGTTTCACACGCTACGTAATTGACATAGCCCGAACCGGTAGGCGAAAAGAGCGCAAAATAGGGGCGCTCTAGTGCCCTCGTCCGATCTATTTCTCTCAAAAGCAATTCAGCGCGCTCTTCAGGGCTTGATGCGGCTTCGAGTGAGGCATAAACGCGAATCGGTTGTTTGGCTTTTGTAGTGCCCATGACGTGATTGATTTCTTCTGGGGTTAGAACCATTGAAAGCCAACGACGTGACTCGCGAGTTTGGTCGTTCCACGAACTAAACGAGCCGGGGCCACCCGTTACTTCTGGAATGTCTGGTGGTGTTGCGTGGGCGGGTTCGACTGCGGTGCCAGGTTTCGACAACAAATAACTAGCTGCCGTTAGGCCACCCCAACCGATGGCAGCCAGAGTTGCTGCAGACCCGATACGGCCAATGGTTCGGTGATCATCAACTTGACCACCCAAAGTCTTTGCAGCTGCGTTGGCAACTACCTCTGCGATTTTCGACTCAAAGCGGCCGGCTAAACCGAGGAATGCACCAACTACCAAACTTGACGCCATCGCTTTTGGAACCGAAACTTCGCGAACATCGTCTTCGTGCGGACGGTTATCTGGCGCATCGAGTGCACCTGCCGTTGGTTTCTTGCTCATCGTGTAGCGGTAAGTGGCTGCGGTTGTGCCCAGTGTTGCTAACAAAGTCACGGCCGTTCGCGCCTTACCACCGACGATGCCAAGTAGGCCTGCACCGATGCCTGCTGCTGCAGCAGAGCCGAGCCCCATGGCGGCAAGACGTGCGCCCGAGCGCGCTTTTGACTCGTGCTGCTTAGGCGGCAGTGCTCTTAGCGCGGCAACTGATGCAGCAACAACACCTGCGTCAACGACGGCGCCGGTGACTACCCGTCCAAACATCGAAGATGAGGCACCTGGCAAGCGGTCGGCAATGGAACGCAAGAACGAATGCGCTGAAACGCCCCACTGATACCCGACAGTCGCAGCCACGCCACTGATAATCGCTTGGTCGCGAGTGCCACGGCTTAAAAGATTTGGTTGGTAGGACAGCCCGGTGTAGTAGGCACCAAGCAATAGACCGGCTCGTGAAGAGACGTCAATTGAACCCTGATCAAGGTCACCACTTGATTGCGCGCGAGCGATTTCTTGGTTCGGCAACGCACGGCCAGTGTTCTCCTTAGCCATTGATGACTCTTAGCCCCGCCAAGCCTGAATCGCTGCGTTAGCTACCCGAGCTACGCCATTTTTTTGCTTAGTGCTAAGAGGGGTGACTTGGCTGTTGGAATACATCGTTTGAATAACGACACTGCCTACCAAAGAGTAAATGGTGAGGTTGTCCGTGCCGCTGCCGACGGTTGCATCGTTTTGCGGTTCTTGGTTTAAAAAGTCAGTCTCGACATAAACGCTTGGCTGGCCATTAAATGTCACGCTGGCAAGTTGGCCATTGCGATATGAATTGGTGTACGAACTATCGGGCACATCGCCGTCGCCAGGTGTCGTAGTGGTCTTGGTGCCTTTGCACTTTTTGGCGCGCTCTTTAATGAGATCAAAAGTCTTAGATGCCGCCGAAGCGGTCGAAAACTCATTAACCGTGACTGATAAAGATGTGTATCTGAAGTTCTTCTGATTCGTCGTTAGAGATGGGTCAGAGTTGTAACTCCCGTTGTAAGACGACACAGGGGCCTTGACGGCAACTTGTTTGAACTCGTCAGGGTCTGAGGTCGGGATGCCGCTGCAGAGATAGATTCGCTGTGACTTGCTACCCGGAAGAACGTAGAAATTCAGCTTGTCCGTCATGGGACCAAGAGATTTCGGGATCACGGAATGTTCGATCATGTGAGTGGCGGCGTACCCGTAACGCTCTTTGTCGTAGGCGCTGGACTGCGTCGCGGTCGCTAGAGCCAGCAGTGACACGGTGGCGCCGAGGGCAATAACGCGTGGGGTTTTACGAAACACTGTCCGCAAGCCTAATCAGCACAATTACTGGGTGAACGAGAGCCCCAGCCGCCCCAGTTTGAACGAGGGTTCGGCATCTGGCGGGCGGGCGTCACGGTGGCGCTCAGATCTTCGAGCGTCACGATGGCGCTCAGACCTTCGTGCGTCACTTGATTTAGATCGCTCGAAGTTGCAGTGGCGCTGGGCTGCGATCGGGGCCGTTCTTACGAGTGTTGTGGTGGCCATCGGTATAGCAGCCGGGCGAGACGACTTCGTGGTTTCGGTCGCGATAGGCATGGCGTTTACTGCTATCGCCAGCGTTGGTGCGCTCGAAGGTGACAAGTGGCGATCGATGTTGTGGGCGACATTTTGGATGTCGATTGCTGCCACTGTCGGGCAATTGCTTTCACAAGCTGGTGACTGGCGAATTCTTTACATCGCGATTGCGGGTTTTGTTTTCGGATTCCTCGGTATTGCAGGTGCTAGGGCGAGTTTGATCGGGGTTTTATCACTCGTTGTCTTCATCGTTTTCAATGGCGGTGGGCAGTCGGGGTCGCTTAGTGCGGCGTTGGTGACGGGGTCTGCACTCGCGATGGGCGGGTTGCTCATATTCGTGGCCGGGGCGATCACCAAGATCGCAAATAGTCGCTCGATTCTTCGTGAGTCTCGTCCGAGGCCTGGTTTTCTTACGCGGGTTCGAAATACCGAGCTTCGCGGTGAGTACTTGCGCCATGCAACACGACTTAGCATCGCGCTGGTAATCGCTGGGGCAATCGCCTTTTGGTTCAAGCGTGAATTCGACTTCCCTCATGATTATTGGATTCCGATGACTGTGGCGTGGGTTGCCCGTCCTGATTTCGACGGAACTGTCTCTAGGGTCATTGCGCGGGTGGTAGGCACGGTAGTTGGTGTTGCAGCCGCCGCACTTGGAATAGAAATTCTGGACGCACAAGGTTTTGGGTTAACTGTTCTAGTCGGTATTGGCACTTGGGTGGCGTTGGTGTTTGTTTGGTCGAACTACGCGGTGGCCGTAATTGGTGTGACGATTTTGGTGCTGTCGTTATTTGCGGTTGAAGGTGATCGCTCATGGACTTCACTTGGCGTGCGCTTACTAGCGACAGTCATTGCTGGTTTGATCGTGATTGTTGTGAGTGAGCTTTGGCGCAAAGACGGCGTTGAGGGCGCTAGGTGAATCGGTTACTTGCGTGGGCTGATAATTTTCAGGCCAACAGCCGCGCACTCGCTTACGTGGTTGGTGTCGCCAAAAAATATGGTGACGACAACGCAAGTCAATTTGCTGCGCTAATGACTTATTACAGTTTTTTGAGCATTTTCCCGTTGTTGCTCGCCACGGGTGTGGTGCTTAGCATCATTTTGGACGGTGACCCTGCGTTACAACAAGACATCTTCGATGAGCTAATCGGTGACCAACAGGTTCGACAAGACCTAGAAAACGCGATCAGTCAGGTGAGCTCTGCTGCGTGGTGGGTTTTGCTACTGAGCCTGGGGGCGTTCTTATTTAGCGCACTTGGTGGGGTTTCAGCCGCGTATACGGCGTTGAACGCGATTTGGGCAGTACCCGTTCGAGAGCGATTGGCATTCGCGCCGCGGTATCTGCGGATGTTGGGGGTTTTGGTTGTGACTGTGGTTGGGGTGCTCTGCGCTGTGGTTTTGAACGTGCGCGTTTTGCCCGAAACGAGTTCAGGTTTATGGAGGTTTATTTCGATTTTTGTCAGTGTCGGAGTGGTGATTTTGGTTTTTTGGTTGAGCACGAAGTTGTTGCTGCGCGTGCAGCCTTCTGGGGTTGGGTTGGCAATTGCTGCGATTGTTGGCGGGGTCGCGGTGGCTGCGTTCGCCTTGAGCTTCTCGATGTTGATTGGTTTGCTGATATCTCGGGCAGGGCCCGTTTACGGCGGGTTGGCGTCGGTTGTTGGTGTGTTGGCTTTCTTCTTCTTGACGATGCAGGCTGTTGTTATTGCAAGTGAGGCTGGGTCAGTTTGGGCTTGGCGTTTGTGGCCGCGTGGGCTTGATTTAGCCGTGGCGCGCGCAGGGGATTTGCGGGCCTACGAGGTTTACGCGCAAACCGGTTTGCGGGCACCGGGCGAACAAATCACCGTCAAGTGGCACGGCCCCACCGCCCCGTAATTCACCGCCGCCCAATTCGCTGAGGCCCAACCCACCGCCGCCCAACCCACCGCCGCCGCCAGTTAAGACGTCTCCAAATATGCTGGTACCAGCATAATTTGCAACAACGGTAGCGGCGGTGCGAGACGGGGCGGGCGGGAAAAGAAAACATGGATGTTGGCTCGACCCTTGTGAAGTTGCGACTGCGAGCGCGCATGACGCAATCTGAACTTGCTCATGGGGCAGGTACGTCCCAAGCGGCACTCGCGCGTTACGAATCGGGCACAGTCTCCCCGTCCATGAACACTTTCGAACGCTTGGTGCGAGCCGCAGGTGCGGAGGTGAAGATCAGCTACCCGAAAGCACCTCAAGCGACACTTGCAAGCCCCAAGGGGCGCCCACTACGTAAACGCCGCAAGAAGATTCTGGAGCTTGCAAAGGCCGCTGGTGCAACCAATGTTCGAGTCTTCGGATCCGTTGCTCGCGGCCAAGAAACTCGACGAAGTGACATCGACTTGTTGATTGATTACGACTCAAGTCAAGGTGCGCTGCCATTGGCAGGCCTAAAGCAAGACTTGTCTCGCTTGCTCAAAACTAGGGTTGACGTTGTTCCTTGCGCGATGCTTAAGCCACACGTAGCCAAGACTGCGCTGACCGAGGCAATTCCCCTCTAAATTCAAATCAATCGGCGCGATGACGCCAAACGAGTTAGCGACATTTTCACCGAAATTCAGAGCGCATTAGAAGCGTGGCTCATTTACCAAACCGCAACCGCCTCTAAGAATGACGAGCTTTCGCGTGTTTCATTTAGAGCAATGCTGTTTTCGTTGATGGCGATAGGTGAGGCCGTAAAGGGCTTGAGTGACTCTTTGCGCAACGCAAACCCTCAAAGACCCTGGGCTCAGATAGCAGGCATGAGAGATGTCTTGGCTCACGACTACTACGTAATTGATGAGGCCGTCGTGCTGCGAACAGTCGATGAATCTCTGCCTCAACTGCGAGAATGGTGTTTGCGACAAGCTGGTAGGTAAGACCGAATCGGGGGGGGTTGTGGGGAACTGGGCGTATGACGTGTTTTGGGGTGGGGCGACTCGGTTCACCACGGTCACGCACAAGTTCATCGACAAAGTCACTAGCGGAAAGTTCTGGCGGCACTTCCCCG
>VGAH01000035.1 GCA_016870945.1 Actinomycetota bacterium
AAGCTGCCATTACCGCCATCCCTGCTATTAGGCCGTAGAGAGCCATGTGGGTCTTGCCGAATTCACGAGCCGCGGGGAGTAGCTCATCAAGAGAGATAAACACCATGATGCCAGCGACTGCGGCGAATATCGCCCCTAAAGCCGAATCGTTTAAGAACGGACGAAGCGCGAAGTACCCCAAGACGGCACCAAGGGGCTCAGCTATGCCGCTTAAGAACGAATAAGAAAAAGCTTTGGCTTTCTTGCCCGTCGCGTAATAGACAGGCACTGAAATGGCTATTCCCTCGGGCACGTTGTGAATGGCGATTGCCAGTGCCACGGCCAGGCCAACGGCTGGTTCTTCCAAAGTGATCAAGAAGGTCGCTAGCCCTTCAGGGAAGTTATGCAACGCCACGGCAATCGCAACGAACGTTCCCGTGCGAAGTAGTGCGCGTTGGCGCAAGTAGTCGGCGCGGGCGCCCTCGTCCTCCATTAATTCGACGCTGATGTTCTCGTGCGGGTTAGAGAATTTTGGAATCACGCGATCGACGACAGCCATCAAAATCAGGCCCCCAAGAAATGCAATCGCTGCGTAGCTAAGGCCTGCGAACTCACCATGTTCGCCAACTAAACGCTGACTGGCCTTGGGCAAGATTTCGACGAAAGAGACATAGATCATCACGCCCGCGCTAAAGCCCAAAGCAAGGGAGAGAAATTGCCTATTCGTTTGTTTGGTGAAGAACGCCAGCGCGCTGCCAATGCCAGTGCAAAGACCGGCTGCGAGGGTGACTAGAAACGCAAATAGGACGGGGTCTTGCACGATTTTGCGAGTTTAACTTCGAAACTCAAGCGTGTCGGTTAGAAGAAAGGCTTCGAAATCGGCTGCAATACGCAGAACGCCCCTCGGAGTATGAGTCCGAGGGGCGCCGCGTAACGGATCCCGTCCGACAATCTCTTGCCGTCGTCTGCCGGATCGATGTTCCGACTCTCGTAAGGATCTCGGGTTACCCCGTTATCAACCTACGTCCCGTTACCCCGCGCACCAGAGAGTTGCCTTTCACTTCATCGACAGTGCTCGCCGATTGCTCGCCGAGACAGCTTTACTTCTGGTACTGCAGTTCGCCCTTGCTGCCGGTCTAGCCGGTCGGGTTGCCCCGCGCTGATAGCTAGTTGCCTACCTATCAACACCTCACAACAGCGTGCGCTGATGATGCGCCTTCGCGCTGGAACTTGTCAAGATTTTTTCCGGACAAATCTGGCAACACGTGTCACATGATGTGCAGTGTGCAACAGGGGTCACTTCCAATTTCGAAATGGCCACCTGCCAGACTTGCGCCTCTGACGAGTCAACTTCGTTGAGCTCATGACTGTGAGATAGGTGAGGTGCAAGTGACGACTGATTCTGTGCTTTCTGCCCCAAACATCATCGACCGATTTCGCCTCAACGGTGACGTCGCCTTGGTTACTGGTGCTGCGCAAGGCATCGGGCGCGGGTTTGCGCACGCGCTAGCAGAAGCCGGCGCAAGTGTCGTGGTTGCCGATCAGAAACTAGAACTTGCCAGCGTGGTTGCAAAAGAACTCGAAGCAAAAGGTGCCAAGTCGGTGGCGCTAGAAGTAGACGTCACGTCAGAAGCTTCAGTCGAATCTATGGTCAAGGCAGTCATCAATAACTTTGGCAAGCTTGATATTGGCGTCAATAACGTAGGTATCGGTCAATGGCTTGACGGCGAAGACATGCCCTACGCCGACTGGCTAAGAATGATCGACGTGAATTTGAATTCAGTCTTCTTGTGCTGTAAGGCAGAGGCTCGCGTGATGATCCCGGCTGGTGGTGGCGCGATTGTCAACACCGCATCTATGTCGGCTTCGATCAGCAACACCCCTCAAAACCAGGCGCACTACAACGCATCGAAGGCTGGCGTCTTGCATCTTTCGAGATCGCTGGCCGGTGAGTGGGCACCTAAGGGTGTTCGAGTCAACACGATCAGCCCGGGTTACACCCGAACTGCGCTAGTTGCTGACTTACTTGAGACGCCCATCGGCAAAGAGTTGTTGCCAAAGTGGTTGGCTTTGACTCCAATGGCACGAATGGCAGAAGTTAGTGATCTACAAGGTGCCCTTATTTATTTGGTGTCTAAGGCGTCACCGTTTACCACTGGATCTGATCTAGTGATAGACGGTGGCTACATGGTTTGGTAGCCAGCGCGATCGCTTGACTTCTTGGGCTAGAGCTTTCCGCAGATGAAGGTCTTGACCCCGAGTTTTTGAAAAGCAGCTGCTTTTGCCAACGCGGCAAACTTGGCGGTCTTGGCATCAGGCGCGTAGGCCACTTGAATGTGGTTCGACTTGTGCCTGCTCATCATTTGATCTCTGGTTATGCCGTTAAGAACCGTGTGCATGATCGGCCATTGCGGGGTTGTGAGCTTTAAGCGCTCTTCGGTTTCTGCAGGTGGTAACTCGATGACTTTAGCCGTGCCAATGTCGCAATTGAGTTCACCGTTTTCTATAAACACGCGAGACCAAACGATGTGGCCCGGCTTACTGACACCCTTCAAGGTGCCCCCGCCTAAACGGAAGTACATCGGGGGCTGACGTTCACTAGTTGCACCTGCATAGCCGCCGATGAAATGTGCCGGCGGGGCAGCGCCTGAGATTTCTAATACCCAGACGTACTCGTCGACTTTTTTGCCGTTGACAACGCCCGTGAATCGCCTGGCCCAGCGCAGATCGTGAAGCGTGGTCTCAGGCTCAAGGCCGAGCTTTCGCCAAAGTCGATAGGTCACGAGCGCGTCGACGCCAGCGCATTCGTCTACCTCGTTGAAGTGCGGTAAGGCTTCACCCTGGTAGAGCTCGATTTTTCGTCCCATTGGGTCGAGTCGGGTCGCAAACGCGGGTGGGCGCTCGACGTTGTTCAAAAGACCTTCGACCAAGTCGGACGCGGGCGCTAGGTCTTTTAGCCCCTGTTGGTACTGAATACCGATGGTGTCGCAGCCGAATTCTTCGGCGATTCGTAGCGCTGCGATGTACATCTTGCATTGCTTGAGCACTTGGGCTTTGGTGAGCTCTGTTTCTTCATTGCTGCCGAAGTCGAAGTTCATGCCTTTATGGGTGAGCCAATCGAAAACCGCTTGTGCGTCTTTGTCGCTTACTTCTTGCATGGCCGCATAAAGCGCCGACTGACTTAAGCGCTCTTTATAGATGCCAAGGGGGTTAAGCAGTTCGTCCGGGATTATGGCGTTGTACATACCCATGCAGCCCTCGTCGAAGACGCCCATGATCGCCTTGTTGTTCAGTAAACCTTCTGCTACCTCTTCACCAGCTTTGCGGGCTTTACTCGGTGCGTCTGCGGGCTTAAATCTCTTGACGTGATTCTTAATCGGTGTGAGTTTGCCGGTTTTGATCCATTTGCGAAGGCCTGTGATGAAGAATTGATCGTCGAAGTTCTGGCTCCAGATGGTTGAGTAACTAACGCCTGCTTTGGTGAGTGAGGCGTTGAGGTTCAATAGGCCGACTAGCCCGGGCCAAGTGCCACTCCAGTTGGCGACCGTCAGGATCGGCCCCTTGTGTGAGATGAGCCCCGGCAACAAGTGGTGGCTGTATTGCCAAACCGACTCGGCAACTATCAGTGGGGCTTTGGTAGGGACGTTCTTGAAGACCTCCATACCCATTTTTTGGCTGTCGATGAAACTGTGCTTCTTGTCTTTGTCGAAGCCGTGAGCTCGAATCGCCTTGACACCTTCGAGGGCGAGTGCCGCTTTGAGTGCGGATTCCATTTCTTGTTGGGCAGCTTCGCAGGCTTGGTTCGCAGAAAGTCTTAAGTCGCCATTAGCGACGAGGTAGGCCTCTTTAATCATTTATTGATTTGCACTCAATTCTTGGGGTCGTTTAAGCGGTGTGAGAGGGGCCCATAGTTTTCACCAGAGCCCCTCTCAACCGATTAGTTACCTCGCGTTAGTCGTAGAGGACTGCCGCGATGTCTGGGTTGTCAATGTTGGTCTTGTCGTACCACTTGAACCCAGTGTCAATGAACGGAGCGACGCTCTCGCCTTTAGTGGCGGCGACTGCGGCTTCGATGCACTTAGTACCGATGCCGATTGGATCTTGGGTGATTGCACCCGCCATCTCGCCAGCCTTGATTGCGTCTTTCTGTGCCTTGCCCGAGTCGTACCCGATGATGGTGATCTTGCCGACGTTGCCGGACTCTTTCACACCATTGAGTACGCCGATTGCCGAACCTTCATTGGCACCGAAGATGCCCTTGATGTCCGGGTGGGCGGCGATGATCGCCTTGGTGATGTCAGTCGACTTCAACTGGTCACCACCACCGTACTGAATGTCGACGATCGTGACGTCTGGGTACTTGGACTCAATCTGGTCCTTGAACCCTGCCACTCGGTCGATACCAGTGCGGCTGGTCTGGTCGTGGGCAACGATCGCGACCTTGCCCTTGCCACCAATGAGCTCGACCATCTTGTCGGCAGCCAAAGCTGCTGACGCGACCGAGTCAGTTGCGGCAGTGGTGATCGGGATGTCACTGTCGACACCAGAGTCGAAAGCGATGACTGGGATTCCCGCAGCCTTTGCCTTCTCGAGCAACGGAATGGCAGCTTTGCTGTCGAGCGCCGCGAAACATAGTGCGGACGGGTTCTTAGCAAGCGCAGCCTCGAGCTGCTCCATCTGCTTGTCGACTTGCGATTCGTTCTCAGGGCCTTCATAGGTGAAGTCAACGCCCAAGCTACCGGCGGTGTCTTCTGCACCCTTCTGGACTGCTTGCCAGAACTGGTGCTGGAAGCCCTTCGAGATGATCGCTACATAAGTCGAGCCACCTTCGGTAGCGACTACCTCTTCGGTAGCCGTCTCTTCGCTCGCGCTGTCAGAGCTACCGCAAGCAGCCACCGTCAGTGCTAATGCACCGACGAATGCAGCAATGCCTACTCTCTTGGTTCTCATTTACCTCCTTGGTATTTCTTTCTTTTCGTTACCACTTCTTCTGTCGGGCGACAGCGAAGCGGAACCCTAGGTTGCGCCGGGCTCTCTGCTGCGGCGCACGATGTCGAGGTAGACCGCCAAGATGACGATCAACCCCGTCACGACTATTTGCCACTCTTGCGGCACCGAAAGAATGCGAAGCCCGTTGGTCAATGTGCTGATGACGAAAGCACCGATGACTGTGCCAAGAATCGTGCCCTGGCCGCCGCGCAAAGAGACCCCGCCAACCACGGCAGCCGCGATGGCTTCGAGTTCATAGCCGAAACCAAGCGAAGGCTGAGCAGAGTTAAGCCTGGCTGCCAAGACCACACCCGCCACGCCTGCCAAGCAGCCGCCAAGTGCGTAGATGGCCATCTTCCACATGGCGACGTTTACGCCTGAAAGTCGGGTGGCTTCTTCGTTGCTGCCGATTGCATACGTGTAGCGGCCAAGAGTCGTGCGATTCAAAATGAAGCCGCAGATTATCGCCATAGCAAAGAAGACCAATACGATGTTTGGGACGGGGAAGGCCGGTATTACCGAACCGATGATCGACCCCATCGCGATCAAGTTGAACTCAGGTGCGTCATTGAAATAGATCGGCGCGAGGTCTGAGAGCACCAGAGCTAAGCCACGAGCTACGAACAGGGTGCCCAAAGTCGCGATAAATGGGGGAATGTTGAGTTTTGCGATCAAGAAGCCGTTGAACCAACCGGCGATGCTGCCGGTGATCACGCCCGCCAGAATTCCAATCGGAATTGGCAGCCCCAGGTTGGTAATGAATATGGCGGTCATAACCGCAGAAAGAGTCATGACGGTGCCGACCGAAAGATCGATACCACCACTGATGATCACGAATGTGACCCCGAGAGCCAAAATGCCGATGACCGTCGTCGCAATCAAGATTCCAACGATGTTTGAGGGTGTTAGAAAACTTTCTGAGGCGAAGCTAAAGATGATTACCATCAAGATAAGCGCGCTGAAAGCAAGCAACCGCTGTAATGCGTTGCGGCCGGTGGCGCCGAACCCCTTGCGTTTTGTTGCCGTTTGACTCACGCCTACCCCCTAGTTGGTTCTTATCATGCGGCTTTGGCACCCACACGCTGGGTGGCCAAAGTCATGATCTCTTCTTGCGTGCTGACACCGCCCGGCAGTTCGCCGGTGATTCTGCCTTCGCACATGACCACGATTCGATGGCTCATGCGCAATATCTCTGGTAGTTCAGAAGAAATCATGATGACACCTTTGCCTTGGGCAGCCAAGTCGTTCATCAAGTGGTGAATCTCGCTTTTCGCCCCGACGTCGATCCCCCTAGTTGGCTCGTCAAAAATGATGATTTCGGTATCGGCATTTAGCCACTTTGCGATAGCGACTTTTTGTTGGTTACCGCCTGAGAGAAATTGCACTAGCTGAGTGATGCTTGGTGTTCTAACGCCTAACTGTTTGACGAATTTTTCGGCGAGAGCTTTGATCTTGCCGAAGTTCACCCGTCCAAGCTTGTCCGAAAGCCTCGAAATCACCGTCAATGAGATGTTGGTCTGGACGTCCATGCTGGTAGCGAGACCGAAGCGCTTGCGATCTTCAGATAAGTAGCCAATCCCATTCTTTACGGCAGCACTGGGGGAATTGATTTTTACTTCTTTACCTTTGACGGCGATGGTTCCTGAGCGGGGTTTGTCAGCGCCAAATACTGCCCGCAAGACTTCGGTGCGCCCGGCACCGACTAGACCAGCGAAACCTAGTACTTCGCCGCGGTGCAATTTGAAACTTACGTTTTGCACCAGTCGGCCACGATTTAGGTTCTTGACTTCGAGAATGACTTCTTTGCTCGGGTTTTCGGGGATGCCGGGTGATTCTTGAAATATGGTGCGACCCACCATCAAACGAATCACTTCGTCAATGCTGGCGTCTTTGGTCTGCAGGGTTTCGATGGTGTGGCCGTCGCGCATAACGGTGATTCGGTCAGAAATCTGTTTCAGCTCTTCGAGGCGATGTGAAATGTGAACGACGCCTACCCCGCGCGAGCGCAAGTCGCGGATTATTCGGAAGAGCTCATTGATTTCACGGTCTGTCAAAGTGGCAGTTGGCTCGTCCATGATCAAGACCTTCGACTTAAATGAGAGAGCTTTGGCGATTTCAGCCATTTGTTGCTGGGCGACTGAGAGGTTTTCGACTTTTTCATTTGGGTCGAGATCTATGTGAAGGTCGCTAAGCAGTTGTTGGGCGTTCGCAACCAACTTTTTCTCGTCGATTATGAACGGTAGCCATTTGCGCGGCTCTCGTCCGATGAAAATGTTTTGTGCGACGGTGAGGTCATTCATGAGGTTTAGCTCTTGATGAATGATGCTGATACCGGCGGCTTCGGCGGCTTTCGGGTTGGTGATGTTGACCGGCTTGCCTTCGAGTAGTACTTGGCCAGAATCTTTGGCGTAGATGCCAACGAGGATCTTCATCATGGTTGATTTGCCTGCGCCGTTTTCGCCGACTAGTGCGTGAACTTCGCCAGGTAGTAACTCGAAATGCGCGTCAGCCAGAGCGTTCACACCGGGGAATTTCTTGTTGACTTGCGACATCTGTACTAGAGCAGTCGCCAATTAATCAGCCCCCCGGCTTGACCGTCGCGCATCCAGTGGTCGCTCGATGCGAGTAGCCAGAGCCTAAGGTGCGCTTGTGGGGATTGAAACCCGTCCGCTAGCTGGTCAGGTGGTCGCGATCACCGGGGCCAGTGCTGGAATCGGCGAAGCTTGTGCGCGTGCGCTGCACGAAAAGGGCGCGTTGTTGGCGTTAGGTGCGCGTCGCGACAAAAGATTGCGCGAATTAGTTGAGGAATTTGGGGCAGACCGGGCGGTAGGGGTAGTTACTGACGTTCGCAAACCAAGTGAATGTAACGATTTGATAAAGGCTGCTGTCGAAAAATTTGGACGGCTTGATTCAGTGATTCCGAATGCGGGGACGGGGTTTTACGCAGGTATTTGTGAGTATGACGATGAAGCTGTGGCCGATGTGATCGACACCAATTACGCGGGCACGGTATGGACGATTCGTGCTGCAGTGCCGCAGTTTCGCAAACAAGGCGACGGTGGCGACATCGTGATCGTCGCAAGCGTGGCTGGTTTTCGTGGTGGCGGCAATGAAGCTGTCTACACCGGCACGAAGCACGCGCAAGTTGGGTTGGCGGGTTCGCTTGATCGCGAATTGCGCGGCGAAGGCATCAGGGTGACGTTGATTTGTCCAGCAGCAGTTGAGACTGAGTACGCGTTGGGGCGCGGGCGTACGGCCGGGGACTCGCAAATGGCTAACTATTTGCGCGCGGATGACGTGGCACATGCGGTGGTGACGGTGCTAGAACAGCCCAGGCGCGTGCGCACGACGGTTTGGCAACTTTGGTCAATTCACGAACCCAGTTAGGTTCATTGCGCGCCGGCACGGCGCTGCTGGTGATCGCACTACTTGCCGCCGGGTGCGGCGGTAGCGCGGGCGGCGGCGCCGGTGATGGCAGTGGCGGTCAGACCCCGTCCAACCAAGCCAATCAATCACCTGGGCTAGGCATCAACTTGCCCGATGCAAAAGACCTCGACGAACTTGGGTTCGTCGGTTACGTCAGTGCGGTAGATGGCGCTGGGCTTGGCGATTTCAACGCAACTTGGGCAGAACTCTCGCCTGAGCTGCGCGCCGAGATTGGCCTTGACGAACGCGTGCAGCCGTTCGAGGTTTCACCGGCTGAATGTGGCGCTGCCTTTAAATTCTTGTGGGCGGTAGAAAACGATGACCCGTTGACCAGCCCCACGGCAGCAGGCCGCGTTACTTATTCAAATGACGGTAAATATCAGGTTTCGCAGAACCAAAAGGTCTTACGAGTGGTCGCACATCGTTGGTCGAGCCCTGCGGTGGCAGAGCAGAAATTCGAAGAATTTGCCGACGTGGCCTTGCGTTGCTTGAGTTTTGACCTTCAAACCGGCGATGGCGACTTCTCTATTAAATATGGTGATCAGGTTCTGATTTCTGAGCGTCAGATCTCTTTTCTCGGCGCGGGCGAACTGCTGCAGCTTTCAGGTTTCGTGGGCGACGTGACCTACACCGTTAACTTAAAAGACACCGAGGGCTTGGGCACCAAA
>VGAH01000036.1 GCA_016870945.1 Actinomycetota bacterium
ATAGGGCGCGGGCTTGCCTTCGAGTTTGTAGCAAAGAAGTTTGGACGGGGTCGCACTGGCCGAGCTCGGGGCGGCAAGCGAGCCACCGACAATCGCGGCAACTATTGCTGCTTGAGCGAGAAGTTTCATTGTCGAAACTTTACGGCCTCTGCGCTTTTGACATTGATAGGTGGCGTTCACGAAATGCTAAGAAGAGCGGGAAGGTGAATGCAATCGCGGTGATGAACGATCCGAATACGAACAGCCACCAATATTTCATGCCGATTCGGCGGGATTCCCAAATGATGAATATGCAGCATGCGGTTGCGACGACGAGCAAGTCAACGGTGAGTGACCAAACGCCTGGGGTGCCAGGCCAACCCTCGAAGAAGCCCTGCCCGCCAAATGTTTGCAGGTTGAAATACCAAGTGCCCACTAGCCCGATCACGGCAACCACTAAATAAGTGATTGATCGTGAGTTCCAACCCTGCTTCAACCTCGCCATGCTCATGCGCTAGCGCCCCCGTCCGAACTAACTCAAACTAAACGGCGGGTACCGATCAGTCACCAGCAAAAACGCATACGCGTAAACGCGAAGAGTCCATCGCAAGACCCCGACCACAAAATCAAACAACGGCAGCGGGTAGCGCCCCATGATCACAGTCGCCACCCACCCGATGACCACCACGAACACCAGCGCCACATACAAAAACGCCAGCACGATGTAGTGCGGCAGCGCAAGCAACCACTTAACCAGCGGCAACCAGCGATTGAGATCCCGCTTTACATTGGGGTAGTCGAGCTCAAGGCGGACGTTCTGCTCATCCTCAGTTGACGGGTAGCGATCAGTGAGCGCAAACAAATAAATTGTCACGCGCGTGGTGAATCGATTTAGCGCATAAATAAAGTCAAACCACCACCGCGGGTAGCGCTGCCGAAACAAGATCATCAGCAGTGTCGCGATAAATAGTGCGCCCGCGATTCCGGCACCGGTGTTGACCCCACCCGAACCACTCGACCCAACCAGAATCGTCGCAATAATCGCAATCGGAATTATCAAAATGATGCGAAAAAGTGTCGACCATCGTCCGAGACGTTGCTGGTAGTCGACGTCAAGTCTTGCTGGGTACTTCGCGCTGCTTCTCGATTTCGTTTTAGCCATAGCGAAAGATTAGGTTGGACGGGGGTCGATACAGAATGGTCAAAACTTCCATGTTTTTAGGGCGCTTCGTTGTTGGTTAGCCTCGATTCGTGGTCGTCAAAGGCGCTTTGCGTCCAGCCCGGGCAATGGCAGCAATGTCGGTGGTGACATTGCTAAGTGGTCTTCTCGCAAGCGGGGCAGCAGCTCAGTCAGCGGACTCAAAACAGGTCACGGTAAAGAAGGGCCCGCTAACCATCACGATGCCAGCAGTAGTCAATGTTCGCGCGAAAGCGTGTGTGACTGTGCCATATGAATACAAAGTCGAACCGGCATCGGCCGGCACCAATATTTCTATTTTCGTTCGTAACAAGTCAGGTGAGGCCGTAGCTGGTGAATACATCGATATCCCTGATCCAATTTCGGACGCCGCCGCGACAGCTTCGCTCGAAGAACTGCAATCTGTGCTGCGCAAGCCGGCTCTAGGCAAGGGGTCACTGCGTTTCTGTGGTCAGCCACAACGCGCAACAGCGAAATACGCCGGCCCGTGGGCCGCGGCTCCCAACGGTATGCAGAAAGCGTCCGCGGAATTGCTTTCGTATTCAGGCGCACAGCAGAACCGATTGCAGTTAGACGTTCCGTTTCAATTAAATGTGGTGAAACGAAAGTGACTCAACTTAAGTGACGATTCGAGAAATGAATCAGAGGTTGCGCATAACTCGATTGTTCGATCGAAATCCGAACCCCACTGTTGCTCTAGGAATCATCGCTCTTTTGAGTGGTCTTCTCATGACAGTGCCTGCCTCACAAGCAGATGCTCAGCAAACCACCCCACCAAACTCAATGCTTCAAATGGGAATGCACGTTCCGCAAGCGAAAGATGGCGTGTGGCCTGATGTGCCGATTGGCAGCATTCGACTCTGGGACACAGGGGTTTCTTGGCGCGAGATCAACACTGCACCCGGTGTCTACGACTGGTCGACTCTTGACCGAGTGGTTAGCCTCGCAAATTCGAAGGGCGCAGCTGTGCTTTACGCCTTTGGTAACACCCCCGAGTGGGCAGCCGAGCCGAAGTGCCTGGCAGCACAAGGCGGGGCGATAAAGGGTGCGGGTGCAAACTGCCCGCCAAGTGAAATCAAACACTTTGTGGATTTTGCTTCGGCCTTAGCTGAACGGTATTCAGGGCGCATCGAGTCATACGAGATGTGGAACGAAGCCAACATAGGCACCTTTTGGCGTGGCACCGTAAACGAATTATTTGACATGACGACTGCCGGGGCAAACGCCATACGGGCGAAGGCACCAAAGGCGAAGATTGTGTCAGCGAGCGTAACTACCCGACTAGTCAGCTCGTTCACGAGGTTCTTACCTGAGTACTTGAGTTTTCTTAAGGCCGCGAATTGGCCTATCCATGCTTTTGCTGTGCATACTTACCCGGCTGGTTATTTTGAGGGTCCGTCACCGAGGGCTCAGGCCTACCGAGCCATTGACGCAAGAACGCAATCGTTCCGCCAGGCGAGGGCCCTTTTTGATCAATTTGATATGCCCTGGAGCGTCGAGGTTTGGGACACCGAGCTCAATTTTGGGCTGGCGGGCCCAGGGGCCACACCGCACACTGATTACCCAGAAACCTTGCAAGCTACATTGTTGAGCTACGCCTATTTTGAATCTCATTACTGGGGTATTGCTAGGACTTACTGGTTCGCTTGGGGGCCCAAAGACCAGGCAAGCGTGGTGAAGTTCGGGGTCACAACCGATAACGGAACGACGGGGGCCAAAGCCTTTCAAAGAGTGGGCGAGTGGATTCGTGCGGGTTTGTGGGATGGCGAATTCCCGATATGTCTTGGTTCAGCCCCGGCCGATGAAAGGCAGTCACAACCATGTGTCAATATCAGCAAGACTTACCCCGGTAGTGGGTCCGCCTTCATTGTGGTGGGGCCAAGTGAAAACCAAGATTTCTGGAACCGTTGGTACACGGGTCTATCACAAGTCTTTTGGCCGACATTGGGGCCGTGTCTTGATTCTTCGCAGATAACAGGCCCGTTGCCCCGTGAATTAGTTAGTCAGACACCATTTATTTTGGCCACCGAAGTAACCTGCGCTGGCTTGGGGGCTAGGTAGCACCGTAAGACTTCAGGTTGGTTGTAACTAGACCAGAGTGAGTTTGATGCCTTGGCTTTCTGAGGCGCTGGTTTTGCGCAGGCGAAGTTTGCCGGCCAAGTTCATGAAGGTATAAGTCAAGCGGTATTTGCGGCTCATTAGTTGTTCGACCATTTTTGTGCCGGTGGCGTCAAGTAAGGACGCGGTTGCGTCGGTGCTGGGGCCAGTGATGCGCCCTCGTACGTCGCATACTGCGATTTTGACTTTTGGGCTGTTGCGGATCCGTTTGACTTTGCCGCTGGCGCCCCCGGTTATCACGTAATAGTGATTCTCGTGCGCGGCCACCCAGACGGGCGTTGCCACGGGCGTGCCGTCCTTTTTATAAGTGGTGAGCGATATGTATTTCGCAGCACTAAGCGCCGCCCGCACCTCAGTCATAGGGCTAAGGCTAGTTTCATCAGGTTTTTGCTGACTAGTCTTTAGACCTTATGAGGCGCGGTGCGGGCTTGGCGGCGGGTGTTGGTGTTGCGCTGGTTCTGGCGCCGGTGCCGGTTCGGGTGGCGGCGCGCAGCCGGTTGCGATTCGCGAAGTGAGCTCTAAGAAAGTTAAGCCAGGCACTGACCCGGGCGAAACCGAAGTGCTGCCTGCCGTCCAACTCGACGGCGAGATTTGTTCCATCTGGAGTGGTTCGACAGTCTGCGAACCCAGCTAGTCAGAATCGGTTACGGGGGTAATGGGGGTGCCGAAGGGCTATAACGGAAAGATTTTGACGGTTGACCTTACGAATCGAACCCACAAAGTTGATGAACCACCCGAGGTCTATTGGCGCACTTACGGCGGCGGGGGTCTTCTAGCCGCCGAACGATTACTAAGAGAAACACCGCGAGGTGCCGACCCGCTCGGCCCGGACAACGCATTGATATTCGCCTCATCGGTCATAGCCGCACAGCCTTATGTCGGGCTTGCGAGCTTGGCCGTCTGCGCGAAAAGTCCACTCACCAACGGAATGGGCGAGACACATGTCGAAGGCCCGTTTAGTGCTTCGTTCAAAGAATCCGGATTCGACGCGATCGTCATCAAAGGTGCAGCCAGCGCGCCCGTCACCATATATATGGACAACGGTCGCGTCGAGATCGTCGATACCCCAGAGCTTTGGGGGCAAAAGGTGGACGAGGCCACCCGCGCACTTGAATCTAGATTCGGCGACGGTATCGCGACGGCCGTAATCGGGCCGGCCGGTGAGAACAAAGTGCGGTTCGCGTCCGTCGTTACGAATAGAAGTTTTCAGGCCGCGCGCATGGGCATGGGTGCCGTTATGGGTTCTAAGAACTTGAAGGCACTCGCGATAGCCAAAGGCGCAAGACCCGAAGTCGCTGACCCTGCCACTGCTAAGCGCCTCACCGACCTCTATGCCGAGCGCATGCCGAAAAATCCGCTAGCTGATTGGCAGTACCAACCGCCTGGCTTTGCTGCTTGGGTTCACACGCACGGGTTAGATGCCGCACTTTGCACGAAGAATTTTCGCGAGAGTGCCTTTGCGGGGGTTGCAAATTTCACACCCGAGGAATTCATGAAGCGATTTAGGGGCAATGCGCCGTGCCCAGGGTGTCCGAATGATTGCTTCAAATACTTCACCCCCGATGAACTACTCGAAGCTGGGCCGGCAAGTGCCATGCACCAAGAGATCACGGCATCGATGGGTGCCAACATCGGTAACGCCGACCTTGATTTCTTGTTCGAATCAAACATCTTGTGTAACCAGCTTGGGCTAGACCCGACCTCGCTTGGCTATGTGATCGCGATGGCGATGGAGTGTATTGAGAATGGCGTTGCAATCGACGGCCTTGGCCCTGAGTTCACCTGGGGTGCAAACGATGAGGTTCGAAAGTTGATTCATGACATTGCAGAGCGTCGCGGTGCCGGTGACCTGCTAGCAGAAGGTGTCAAGCGCGCGAGTGACTCGATCGGTCCAGAGAGTGCGCACTACGCAATGCATATCAAGGGTCTCGAGATGTGTGTTGCTGAACCTCGCACCCAAACCAACCTCGCGCTGGGCTATGCAACCGCACCAATCGGGCCCAGATTTAACATCTGCGAACACGACTGGGACTACGACACCGAACTCGGCTGGCCTCACACCATGCAAGGCTCTAACACTTTGGTGATTCTTGAGCGAATCCCGATGGATTACTTGGGCCCGAAGAAGGTTCGCAATTACAAAGCGCTTTCAAACTGCTGGTCAGCCACTGACACTTTGTGTGTTTGCATTTTCGCCGCCCCACCGACACGTTCGATGACCCTTGATGACATGGGGGCTTTGCTTGGTGCGATAACCGGTTGGGAGACTTCAAGTTACGAAGCGATGGCATTTGGTGAGCGCCGCATCAACCTCACCAAGGTCTATAACTTGCGTGAAGGCGTGCCAGCTTCAGCTGACGCACTGCCCGAGCGCTTCTTCACCGACACCATCACGGTCGGACGCTGGAAGAACCACAAAATCGACAAGGCGAAATTCGACGAAATGATCAAGACCTATTACGCGATGATGGGTTGGGACGAAGAAGGTGTGCCGACGATGGCCGCGCTGCTTGAGAACAGACTTGAGTGGGTCGTTGACGAAGGGCATCTGGCAAAAGCCGGCTCTCTCGCTTAAGTCTCATTAACTTAGATTCGAAATTCGATTGAGGGGTCGCGTTAAATGGTGAAGCGCGCGGGTGAGCGTCCGCAAAAGGTCGCTTGGTTTGAGTTGTTCTATGACTTAGTTGCCGTTGCCGCGATCGCTCAAGTTGGCAAGGTCTTTCTTGCTGAACCGACGTATGCCACCACATTTTTGGTGCTCGGATCGGTGGTTGTGCTGTTCACGATCTGGTTGCTGACGACTTTGGTTTACGGGTTGGTGCCGAGTGACCCGATGTGGCGTAAGGGCCTCGTCCTAATTCAAATGGTGACGATCGTGGTTGCGGCACTTGCTGTCGGGCGCGAAGGGCTGCCCAACTGGGTGGGCTTCACGTCGATTGCAGCGGGGTTCGCGACGATGGCGATCATTTATGCGCGCACGCGTGGCGCAGAGCCAGTCGTGACGCAGAGCCTTCGCCGGCTGGTGCCATTCATTTCGCTGGCGGTGGTGATGTTTTTGGCAGCTGCTGCGGTGAGCTTGTATTCGACATCCGAGCAGGCGCAGGTTTGGGTGCCGGTCATTTTGTTGCTGACGATGGCTGTGATTTTGGTGCCAGTTGTTGGGCCGTTCATGCGTGACCTAATGCGCGCGAAGATGATCGACATCGCGCACTTTGAAGAGCGTTTCGGTTTGCTGATTATTATCGTTTTGGGCGAGTCATTTATTAGTTTGATTACATCACTTTCGCAGGCTGGTGAGATCCCGTCGGTGGGGTTCTTTGTGCTTACTTTCGTGGTGACTTTCTCGGTGTGGTCGATTTATTTCTTGACGGTCATGCCAACCGGTGTGCCCGAAGTTTTGGGTAATTTGCGGGTGTGGGTGCTCGCCCACCCAATTTTGGTCTTTGCCGCCGTGACGGTGTCTACTGAATTCGCAGACCTTTCGCGTATTGATTTTTCTGAAGACTATGTGACTGAGGGTGTTGAGTGGAGCCCTTTTCCGATTCTTCTTGTGTTGATGACGATTTTGGTGCTGATGGCAAGTCAGCAGCACAAGGGCAGGCTTGATACGAAATTAGCTAAGAGTGATGTTGCTGATTATTCGAAGATTCGTACTAAGTTGATTGCGCGACGCGAGCAGGTCTTACAGACTCAAACGGTTGCCGTGGTGGTCGTCGGCGGGTTGTTTGTGCTGGACTGGTTTCGACCCGAGACAGGTGTGCCGTGGTATTCGGTTGCGGCGGCGTTAGTCATTGCGGTTGATGCGATTGTGTTGGCGTTGCTCGGACGGGTTAAGTAGCGCGGCCGCTGAGGCCTTAGCCCCGCGGCAACCCCACGTCAGCAAACTCAGGCCCAACCGCAAGCAGCGGTTCGCCACGCTGCTTAGCCAACGCATAAGAAAAGCAGTCCCCAAAATTTAGGCCAGCCTTATGCCCCGACCCCCGTCCATACTTTTTATATGCGTCTAACGCGATCGCTGCGAGAGTCTCGTCAAAAGGCACAATGCGGATTCCAGATTTGTCCATGAGAGCCTTCATGGCTCGCGCGGCTTCAGACCCTTGACGCCTAAGCATGACAAGTGATGCCTCGAAGTAATTTGGCGCTGACATCGCGCAGTCATTAACCGATAGCTCGTGTGCAACGCGGGTGCCGTCTGGTTCTGCAAGAACGAGCGCAAGCAACGCCGAAGTGTCGACTATCAACGGGGCAGCCCATATTCGTCATACAGCTCGCGATCGATTTGTTCGCGAGTTAGGCCGGGCGGCAAGTGTTTGTTGACCTCGCGTGCAAGGTCAAGGATCCGTTCGATCTTTGCTTGCACTTCGGATTGGTGGCGAGCGAGGGCTTCTTCGAGTGCGGTTTCGATTGCGCTCGTCATCGTGGCACCTGTTAGGTCAGCAAGGCGGGCCGCTTTTTCGTAAACCTTTGGGCTTTTGATGTTGAGGGTTTTGGACGGGGGCTGCGCGCCAGCTTTAGATGCGCGGGGTTTAGTTGGTGCGCGCGGGCGCCCTCGGTTCATGGCGCCACGCTACGCGCAAGGTAGAAATTAAGCAAACATGGGTAGAAAACCGGCTCTCGGGTGCGGCTGCGGGCGGACTAGGCCTTGGTGGGTTGGTTGCGCATGAACTGCACTGTTTTGTGTTCGGCGTAGAACGAAACGAAAGGAATAGTGCCGGCCAACGCCGTCAACACAATTCGCCCGAGACCCCACTTGGTCGAGAACCCAAGCACGATCACTGATGCGACGTAGAACATGAACATCCATCCGTGGATCGGCCCGATTACCTCGACACCTTGCGGCTGCCCCACCAGATATTTAAGCGGCATCGCAATGAGCACCAAGATGATGAGAATGGTGCCGACTGTCCATGCGAGTACGCGATAGATGGTGAGCATGGTGTTGGTGCTCATGCAGTCATGCTCTCACGGTTTGGTTTCGGGTGGGTTCGCGCGGTTGAGCTCGTCGAGGTAATCGAGCCAGGCCCGTTCTTCTTCGGGGGTGTACGGCGCAGGTTTAGGGGCGCGTTTTGCGGCGCGACTTGGCGTGAGCCCGGCCGCGCGTCTTGAAATGAAATGGGGACGGGGCCTGGCGAGACGTTGAAATGCCGCGAGAGTGCGGCCGCCTTGGCGGTAGCGATCCCAAATTACGTAAGCGAAAACACCGATAATCGGCCACTGAAACGTATATACCCATGCGACCGACACCCCGTCGAGTGCACGCGTGAATTCGATGATGGTGGCAACCGTGCAAAGAGTGAGCACGATGACAAGTGGCAGATCAAGTGTGATGATGTCGCGAACGTTGAGGCGCTTCGGCGCAGTTGCAGCTGCAGCCGTGGCATCGCTGTCGGCCGATTTCGCACCGCCGCCACCGCCACCGCCCACCCCGCCAGACAAAAACAACCACAGCAACGCCAACTCACTGACCCCAAGCACCAGCCACGAAAAAGTGTCAGTTACTTCAAATTGCGATTGCCCAAACCACCAAACGATTGCCGGCAGAGCCAGCATCACCATCGCAACCGCAACTCGTGATTGCCGCGCTCGCACCACCAACGCGAAAACACCCCCGATGACCACCAAC